>JAISRQ010000069.1 GCA_031273545.1 Holosporales bacterium | reverse complement strand
CGCCCTTTGAAATATGTATCGGATAGCCTGCCTGCAGCAATCGCTCCAAAAGCCCCAGCAATATTAAATATAGCCATCAACCTTCCAGACATAGACAACGAACAACCTTTCGCCTCGCCCAAAAACATTGGCCCCCAACAAAGGAATCCCATCCTTACAAAATAAATGAAGAAATTTGCCAAGCACATTGCCCAAACCATTTTATTCCGGAGGACCCTCTGCACTAGGACTTGGAAAGATGTCATGTGTGCGCATTCGTCCACATCTTTGGTGGATAACCCCTTGAACCTCTCAACATTAGGAAGGCCAACGTCTTCTGGCTCATCCCTGACCCCCCAATACACAAATGCTGCAACTAGTGCGCAAAAAACGCCCGGCGCGAAAAAGGCAAACCGCCAACCGTAAATTGCTACAACAATGGGGAGGACAATGCTTATGATGGCGGAGCCTATCTGCTGCGATGAACTCCATACGGCCCAACATGTGCCAATTTCTTTGGGACTAAACCAATGAGCCAGCATCTTTGCACACGATGGCGCTCCGGTCGACTGACAACATGAATTAAGCGCCCATACTAATAATAAAAGCCACAAGCTTGACGCCATCCCCATGCAAATATTAGCCACAGCAGCAAGAAGCAGCCCGACCGAAATGAATGTACGCGACTTACTTCGGTCGCCAAATATTCCGCTGATAAACTTGCCAAAGCCGTAGATCACGCTAAAAGTTGAAACAATATACCCAAGTTGTTCTTTTGAAAAACCAAGATTTGCTTCCATCCCAATCATGGCAAAGGATAGATTTTGCCTTATAAAATAAAACGCCGCGTACGCTACCATCATCGAAAACATCATGCGAAACCGCCAATATTTATAGCGTGCATCTTGTGTCGTGTTGCGGCGAGGAACGATGCTAAAGCCTAGATGTGACATAATTCCCTATTTCACTGTCGAATTACAATACCTGAGGATACACGATTTTCGTTAGATGATCATCTAATTATGGTGAGCTTGTGCGGATTTGAAAACAGATACGGGAAGCAAGAGATAAGAGCAAGCACCTTAAATTGGCAACATTTAATATACAGTCAAAGAGGATAGATCTACTGACCCACGAAATATTTATTATTCACGATCGAGCCATTATTCACGATTTGTTAACACCTCTCAGTATACAATAAATATAGAACATTCCTGTTCGTAAGCGAGCAAGAAGAGTAGGTCAGTTAAAGTTATTCTGAGCTGACAGTGGATAAGGTTAAGTTACAAATAATGAAGAGAGGGTAATATGAAAAAGATGTTTTCAGTAAAAGCAACCAAAGGGCTAGCAATTGTTACATTGGGACTGTTCGTCGGGGCAGCAGGGATTGACACGAATCTCGTGGCCACAGGAGCAGGTCCAGCTGTGGTGGCGAGGCCAGCTGCGGGTACTCCAGATGGAACAGTTTTGTGGCCAGGCGCAACGTTTCGCAAGAAAGGTACTGAATTTTGGATAGAAGGGGTAGACAAATTAGGAAGTACTTTTAATGTAATATTAGAAGAAGCGAACGATACACACTTTGAGCAATTGCGTAATAATTTGACTGCGGATGAAAAGATGCACGCAAAACACTTAGCCGGGTATTTGTTCAATAGCGAACAAAACTTTTTTGAGAATCTCCAAAAAGAACCCCCTGAAATCCATCAAGTATACGCTATAAAAGTAAGAGGAAAAGAAGCTGCGGATGAAGTTGTTGGTTTAATCTGGGTAAATAAAGAACAAGGTGAACCTGATGGAAAGTTGTATATATCTGCCCGTTATGCAGGCAAGGGTTATGGAACGCAAGCGACTATTATAGCCGTAAAAAGCCGATTGATTACTTACAAAGCAGGGATATCATGCAACAATGTGGCTTCTTTAAGAGCTGCCGCATCAGCAATGGAAAGAGGAGATCTAAAATGTATAATAGACACCCATATGATAGTGAGTAGGGCAGACAGAAAATCTGTGACATTTAAAGATTTAAGAAAATTGATAGTAATACAAGATTTGATAGCAATACAAGACTTGATAGCAGACGCAAAACCTGTGGAATCAAAATATTTAAGTAATTTGATAGAAGACGCAAGACATGTGGAACCTCAATATTTAAATAACTTGATACCAATACAAAATTTGGCAGCAATACAAAATCTGGCGGCAGGCGGAGGATCTGTGACACCTCAACAACTGGGAAATTTGATACCAACACCAGCTGTGGTAAACAGGAAAACTGCCACCGGAAACCCCCATCTTGATCTTGTACGCAAGAAAATTTATTCAGTGATGTTTGAACTTAGATAGACTAAAGCATTCCTACTGTTTTACGTTCCGCTATCAAATAGAGAACTAACACGAACAGTAGGAATCCTTACGTTCCTGATGAAAACAAGGTGAATCTTTCTCAGTCTTATTCATACTTCAATCAACGACTCTGTACCTGTTTCAGGGGCACCACAACCTGCCTTAGAAATAAACACCTGCCTTAACTCATCTATGATATTTAGAGACCATCTATATTTCTTTACATTGCAATATATTAAATCTATCCCATTCTCCAATATTCCACCTTCCGGGAGTGACTCCAATCTCGAATTAACAAAATCAGCAACAACTCCGTAAAGCGTATCCTCATCGTAGTTTAACGAATCGCAATACCCTATATCTTTTGAATGTTCATAAAAATATGAACGATACTTACTATTTTGATAAAGCAACCAATTTGGATAACCTGCTCCAAAAAGAGCACTTTGTTCCATTCCAGGTTTACTCCATAAGAACTTAGAAAATCTTATGATAACTGCTTCTATTCTATCAACCTTGACAACACCATTGTCAGGAAGACCTTCGACAGACGACAATTCAGAAGCCACAGGAAACACCTTCATTAGGGCTCTATCAGCTTTATCAAAAAATTCTGAGACAATAGAAGATCCGTCAGTAGTACCAACCATAGTATGCCCCACACTAAAATTTACGATCCTTACACCACACGCAACCCACTTTAGATCTGGAGTGTTTTTAATTATAATGGCCGGAAATCCATCATCTTCTATTGCAAAACCACTGCCTAATCCCGAAATTATGGCCATCGCCACAAAAAAACTTTTTAACATATTTTCTCCTATAATTTTCATACTTCAATCGATGATTTAGTACTTCCTTCACAAGCACCACAACCTGCCTTAGCAAAAAACATCTGCTTTAACTCATCTATAACATTTAGAGCCCATCTATACTTCTTTACATTGCAATATATTAAATCTATCCCATTCTCCAATATTCCACCTTCTGGGTATGATTCCAATCTCGAGTTAACAAAATCAGTAACAACTTCGTAAAGCGTCTCCTCATCGTAGTTTAACGAATCGCAATACCCTATATCTTTTGAATGTTCATAAAAATATGGACGAAATGTTCCATTTTGGCCACGCAGCCAAATTGGGTAAAATTCTCTCTCAATAAGATAGGCACTATACTCCGTTCTAGGCTTGAGCCATAAGAACCGAGCAAATCTTATTACAACTGATTCTATTCTATCAACCTTGACTACACTGTTATCAGGAAGACCTTCTACAGACGACAATCCAGAAGCCACAGAAAACACCTTCATTAGAGCTCTGTCAGCTTTATCAAAAAATTCTGGAACGATAGAAGATCCGTTAGTGGTCCCAACCATACGATGTCCAACGTTAAAAGCTACGATCCTTACACCACACGCAACCCACTTTAGATCTGGAGTGTTTTTAATTATAATGGCCGGGTATCCATCATCTTCTATTGCAAAACCACTGCCTAATCCCGAAATTATGGCCATCGCCACAAAAAAACTTTTTAACATATTTTCTCCTATAATTTTCATACAATCTCCATGCGCCACATTCTCTAAATACTGCGGAGTTCTTAGGCAAATAAAAGCTTCCGACTCATCAGTTTTTTGTCCGCAATCTTTGGCCCCTCGTAGACAAAACGCCGCATACGCGACCACTACAGAAAACACCATGCACAGCCAATATTTTTAGCGCGCGCGTTGCACCATGTCATGCCGTGACGAGGAACGAACCAACATATGAACGCGACATAACTCCGCTCTTTGTCGTCCTGCCTCAATATTTGATTGTATATAATTTTTGCGAGATAGCTATCCAAATATGATAAATATGTGGACGAATTTGGAAAAAAAAAGACGGAGAGTCATCCGGCCCCCAAAGGGGGGCGACTCAAAATGCACCTTGGGTGCTCAAGAATAGGCACTTGTACCCACTATTTTATCATGGCCATGAACTTCGCCTCCGTAACGAGCTGACCGTCCACAAACGCTTCCCCAGCAAAACGCCAAACTTTGTCTCGAGCTTGCTCCTTCACCACGCGTAGGTACATCGTGTCACCAGGGCGCACGGGTTTTCGAAACTTCACGTTATCAATCGTCATAAAATATACGGACGGACGGTGCTCTTGCGCATGCGAAAACAGCGCCAAAACCGCAGCCGTTTGCGCCATCGCCTCCACTATGAGCACCCCAGGGAATATAGGATCATCTGGGAAGTGCCCTTGGAGGACGTGCTCATTTAGGGTCACGTTTTTTACCCCGGTTGCACTTTCTCCCTCGACAACATCCACAACTTTGTCTATAAACAAAAATGGATAGCGGTGCGGAAGTATCCTTAGTATGTCTGAATATGTTAGTTCCATAAATCTC
>JAISRQ010000068.1 GCA_031273545.1 Holosporales bacterium | reverse complement strand
TTAATATTTAATACCAGTAGCGATATTTCTACTTTTTATTAAATAAGTACTTTATTCTTCATGAACTTGGAAGGGGCGCGGACTCGTTCGCCCTATAAACGCTTTAGATTTTTCAATTTCTGATTCTCAGTCTTTGATACGTTTGTATTATTTCTTAACAAAATACTGGATTGGAACCTCGATCTGAACCGGACGTTTAGCCACGGTTATTCCTACCGCGCCCAAGTACATTACGCCAGCCGTAACTGCAAGCCCTAACCCAATCCAAGCAACTCTGTAAATCATATTTTTGTTTTCCTTATGCCTTATCATCATATTTCGTTTAACTCAAATCCCATTCCGAAACTACTTCGCTCGCTCTCTAGTTTATTTGATCAGCACATCACTGCTTCATATTCTATTCAGTTCATCTTTGATCAGCCTCAAGGCCGCTTCCACATCTTTTAGTCCACCAGCTTGAGCAATCGTCGCTTTCCCTCCGCCGCGTACATCAAACGCGTCACATACTTGTTTTACCAAATTATTCGCCTTTATTCCCCTGCTTTGTTCAGAATTTGCCACACATACGACAACTACGCCCTTTCCCTCGCAAACCCCTATCACAACGGCAATGCCTGTTTCTAGGTTTTTTTGAACGTTTTCAGCCACTTCTCTCACTTGTGATGCATCTTCGGCGTCTGTTCTGTAAACAGCTAACTCTGTTTTTCCCACAACCTCCTTGGATACGTCAAGCTTTTGGTTAGCGCTTAGTGCTCGGCGAAGTTGTTTGCTTAGGCGTTTGTGTTCCTCCCTAAGTTGTGTAGCCTCGTCGACTGCGCCTTTAAGCGACCCCTCGAACCAACCCAACAGGGCTTCCCCGCACACAGCTTCAATTCTTCTAATCCCAGAAGAGATGCTTGCTTCGCTGATCACCTTAAATAAGCCAATTTGCCCAGTGTTCGCAACGTGCAGCCCGCCACACAATTCCGTTGACACAAACGACCCATCAGGCAGCTTCCCCAATTGAACAACGCGCACAACGTCATCATATTTTTCATCAAAATACGCCAGCGCTTTTTGGGCCAATGGGTCATCTTTTGAACACTCGTCGATTTGGCAAGGTAACGCTTTTAAAATAACCGCATTAACTTGAGACTCTATTTTATGAATCTCATCCGTACTTAATGGACGGTCTAAGTTAAAGTCAAACCTTAATCGGTTTACATCAACGTCCGACCCATGTTGGCGCACTTCCAGCGGGGCAAGCAAACGGCGCAACTCAGCCTGAAGCAAATGGGTTGCCGAATGGTGCGCACGTATTCGCGATCGTTTGTCGTTGTACAAATGTGCGGCTATATTTTCGCCAACGTTTAATTCGCCATCTTGCATTTGTCCTTCGTGTACAATCCACGTATTCGTTTTATCGTCTCCTGTTACTTTATATGTCCGCTCTACTATAAAGCTACCGTGGACGCCAACGAGGATGCCCGTATCTCCGGCTTGTCCGCATCCTTCAGGGAAAAACGGGGATCTGTCTAGAACGATGCCATGGCGTTTGCTCTCATTGCTGCTAAGCTCAATTACAGCCAAAACAGTCGCATCTTGTCCTGAATATTCGTCGTATACCGAGGCTCTCTCTAGACTAGAAAGTGAAGAATTGCAAGTGCTTATTGGGTCAAAATGTCCGTAATCTTTTGCGGAGTGGTACCATTCAGGAATGGTTGGAGGGATACCACTAAAGTCGAATTTCTGTCCGGACACTTTTATTCCCAGTGTTCCGGCTTGTCTGGAGTTTTGCCTTTGCTCTTCCATAGCCGCATCAAAACCCTCCAAATCCACGGAAATTTCTTTGCTTTTTAAAATATCGCTGGTTAGATCTAACGGAAATCCGTACGTGTCATATAATTTGAAGGCGACCCCTCCGGGCAAAACGTTCCCTTTCAATTGTTCAAGTGCTTCCCCTAGGATGTGCAAACCTTTGTCTAACGTTTTGTCAAAGCGCATCTCTTCTTCTTTTATCGTGCTAGTCACTAAAGCCTTTGCCGTATTTAGTTCTGGGTACTGGCTTCCCATAAGTTGGCTTAATTTATCAACAAGCTTATACAACATGGGCTCCGTGGCCCCAAGCATGCGCGCATGTCGGAAGGCCCTTCGAATGATCCTCCGAAGAACGTACCCGCGTCCGTCATTTAAGGGCGTAACTCCGTCTGCAATTAGGAAACTGATCGAACGAATGTGGTCCGCAATCACATTGCAGGATTGGGCTTCTCCTTCTTTTTTCCCTGTTATTTCGCGGATTTCTTGTATTAAATCGGCAAAAATATCTACGTCAAAATTGTTGTGTTTTCCTTGCAAAATCGCCGCAATACGCTCAAGCCCCATACCTGTATCGATGCATGGACGCGGCAATTCTACCCTGGTCCCGTCGGCGAGCTGTTCATATTGCATAAAAACCAGGTTCCAAATTTCTGTGAACCGGTCGCCATCCGCGTCAGCTGACCCCGGAGGGCCGCCAAAGATCGAGTCGCCGTGGTCGTAAAAAATTTCTGTACACGGCCCACAAGGTCCAGTGTTCCCCATTGACCAAAAGTTATCACTAGTTGCTATGCGAATTATTTTTGAATCAGGGAAACCCGTTAGTTTTTTCCAAATAGAGTATGCCTCGTCGTCCTCTGAAAAAATCGTGACGCACAAGCGTTCTGGGGGTAAGCCAAATTCACGAGTTACAACTTGCCATGCGTGGAAAATGGCTTGCTCCTTGAAGTAGTCCCCAAAAGAGAAATTTCCCAACATTTCAAAGAATGTATGATGACGCGCGGTATAGCCCACGTTGTCGAGGTCGTTATGCTTTCCGCCGGCTCTGACACATTTTTGGGCGGTCGTCGCCGTTGTAAACGGGGGAACTTTTTTCCCTGTAAAATAATCCTTAAACTGGTTCATTCCAGCATTTGTAAACAGCAATGTCGGGTCGTTCTCTGGGACAAGCTTGCTCGATGGAACGACCTTGTGCCCGCATTTTTCAAAATATGACAGGAACGTTGTTCTAATATTGTTTAAACTTGCCATTTTTCCTTGCATATGCGACCGCCAACTTACGTAAGTGTAACTGAATCATTGTATCGATTTGAGAGATAAGGAGCAATCGCATACATATCTGAAGATACGCAGGCATATTTGGGCATATTCCAGGAGAGAATGGGGTCAATTTTCAACTTCCTTCTTCACTCGACCGATGCCGACACCTTCTTCACGCGACCGATGCCGACACCTTCTTCAAACGACGCTTGACCTATCGCCTAACGTTTTGTATAGCACACACCGCAAATGATTCGTTATAATCCCACATGAGCCGAAATAATTATGTGTTGGGTAATGTATTCATTTTTTAGGCGGACCATCCCTGTTGGTTCTGCACAAAATAGCCGAAGCTTGTCTTTGATATTTGGTGTTTTGATTTTCTTGTTGTCATTTGTTACTGCATGTGTATTTATTTTTACTCATGGTTTTCACAAATGGGAGAGCGGAACATCTTATAAAATGACGGTGGAGCTTCCCGTAAGTGTTCAAAATCCAAATAATCACGAACATGTTGTGGCTCAGGTCGTTCAAGAGTTAAAAAATGTTCCTGGCGTGTCAAATATAAAACCTGTTGACCCGGAAAAGCTTCGGTCCATGTTGAAGGTGTGGACCGGGGACTCTAATGCGAGTATTGATTTCCCTATTCCTACCCTGTTGGATGTTGAGTTCGACCGTACGCAAAACCTTGATCTCGACGCAGTTAGGGCGCGCCTTAGGGCAATATCCCCAGATATTTGCATCGAAAATCACAGCACTTGGTCGCAAAAGCTAGTTATTTTTGGGAAAAGTTTAAAACTTGTTACGTTGGTTGTTGGTTCATTTATTTTATTTTGCACAGCTGTTATTGTAATCCTAGTTACAAAATCCGCGTTGCAGGCGTATTATTCTACGTTAGATATTTTGCGATTACTCGGTGCGAAAGATTCATATATTGCGAGGATCTTTCAGAACCAAATATTAAAATCCTCTCTTTGGGGGGGGATTTGTGGCATGTGCTTTAGCATTCCGACTGTGTATGCTTTCATGATGGTGCTTAAGTATTTGGGACTGGAAGGGATTACCTGGAACACAATATTGGGGCGCGCGATCCTTGTGATGTCTCTTGTTCCGTTGGCTGGAGCGCTTATGGGGATTATTGTGTCGAGAATTACTGTCCTGGTACATTTAAGGCTAATCGATAAAAATCTTGGATCATAAGCGTGTGATCGGCTCTGGACGACTCTGGACTGGCCATTTAAAAGAGTGTACTCTGATACTGAGGATTATTTAGTGAGTACACAATTTTATGTCTGATACAATTCAACCCATAGAGAATACCCCCCTTTTTACAATTCCAATTCAATATTTAGTGGACTTGTCTTTAGAAAACCCAAAGCCTTTGTCTCATTTGACAAGCACAAGTGAGGATAAGCCAGAGATAAGCATAAATGTGCAAGTAAATGCGCGCCACTTGACTGAGCGAATGTTCGAAGTCGTTCTTGACATAAACGCGAAGGCTACGCGCGGGAGTGACACGATGTTCATTTGTCAGGTCAAATATGCTGGTCTTATTTCTTTAAGCGACAAAGTGGAAGAATCCCAAATCAAGGACGTACTGCTGGAAGATTGTCCAGAGTTTTTGTTCCCGTTTGCACGAAACATTGTAGCGGATGCGACGAGGGAGACAGGCTTCCCGCCGTTAATGCTTCAGCCGGTAGATTTTAAGGCGATGAACCGTGGGCCGAAAGATGAGTCTGAGACCCCTCCTCACGTACATTAACGTTAGAGATGCGAGGTAGGATGCGAGCGAATAGGCGCCCAAGAATGCCGATAAATGGGTCACGTACGAGCTTAGGTGAGTCGATGTCCTCTTTGCAGGGGCGTTTTAGCCGTTTTGTCGCGTCTGCTGTTGCTACAGTACTGGGGGTAGGGCTTTGCCCAATTGCTCCTGGTACAGCAGGGAGTGCCGTTCCTGCGACGCTGGTGTACTTTTTCGTCAATGACCCACGCCTCAATAGGGTAATCCTGTATGCATTGTTGTTGGTTGGGATGATATCTGTTCCATCTATTGAGGTTGTGTTAGACAAAATCAAAGAAAAATGGCTGAGTTCTCAAACGTTACATGCGGGGGAAGGCGAACGTTCACAGGGCGCGGATTCTGTAAAAAGCGGTGATTCCGCGAATATGTCTCTTGAGGCGGCGGACTGTCCTTTGGCGGTGGCGGATGCTTCATCTGGGGAGACGAGCAATTCCTTGGCGGCGCTTGATTACAACGCCCTAAAGCGGTTAATAGATCCACGAAGCATTGTGATTGACGAAGTCGTGGGACAGTTGTTGTGTTACTTGATTGTGTCGGCGTTTTACCCTTTGTCACGTATTAATGTTTTGGTGGGGTTTGTAGCATTTCGATTCTTCGATATATTGAAGCCTTGGCCGATTCGTAAGGTAGAGCGGGCCATGGAGAAAATTCCATCAATTTGGTCGATTAGCGTTGTGGTCGATGACATTTTTGCAGGGGGGATGGCTGCAGCAGTGGTTTTGATCGGGATGGCGTTTTTGTCTAGGGTTTAGGGTAGGCCGTCGCGATGTATGTCCAATCCCCAAATGATTACGAGTTTTTTGAGTAAAAACACCTACTATTTTCCATCTTCTTTTTCACAATCCCGGGGAGCTCCGGCATGGGGGCTGTTTAAAATTCGGTCATTTTCTCCTTATTTTTCACTTTTAGCCCCAAAAAGCTTTGTTTTTTCTCAAAAAATTGCGTTTTGGGAGCTTTGTAAGTTAGCTGTGTAACCTCAGTCAATCCTCGTGCTTAGTTAATCCTCGTCACAACTAGTACTTCACCTTGACTTGAATAATCTTTTTCGGCTCCTTTAAAATAAGTATCACAACGAGTTGTTCCGGTTTCATCTGTGTATTTGATACCATTGCAAAGATCATAGAACGCGCTAATCACGTTTGCATGCGGGGGAGCGCTTTCGAGATAAGCCTGCCAATATGGGTATTTCTTTGTATTTATTTTTTTTACGTTTTTACCTCGGGTAATGGAAGATTCTCCCTCTGTTACATAAACGGTTGTCCCAAATAATTCGTTCCTCTTGTTTGATATTGCCAGCGCTGGGTCAAGCCATACAAGGTCTTCACGTTTTACCAAATTCGCACCTGTTACGATGAGGCTTCCGTTTACCTTTAATAGCTCAGCAATAGAATTCCGGCAGACATAGAAGGATTCTCTCGAGTATGCAGGCTTACTAACCGACCAATCTGTAATGATTAAGTCAAATGCTCCAGTGCACAACAACTCTAGTTTCTTTTGTTTCGACATTCCTTTTATGTAAGATTCTCCGAAAACAGAATAATCTATAATTCCCGAATCGTGTTCTGACCACGGCGCGTAGCGGGAGTAATTAATAAATAAAACCGCAAATAATCCCATTGCAATTTCCAGTCAATTTCGCGCGACTATTCACAATCAGA
>JAISRQ010000132.1 GCA_031273545.1 Holosporales bacterium | reverse complement strand
ACTCAAACGCGATCAAATACCGGATTTTAGTTGCAATCAAAAACTAAAGCGACTTCAATGGAACACTGATTTTTACAATCCTTGCTAAAATCCATGATTTAATCACGTTTAGGTATAGTCCCCTTACGAGTTTCAATCCTCCCAAAAGGAGTCGAACTATTTTGTTGGGTATCCCAACTTTTAAATGCGCATTGTTGATAGATTGGTTATTATGGTTAGTAATAGTACGAATCATGGGGGTTGTTGTGGCGATTTCTGATAAAAATGTTAAAAACGTGGCAAAATTGGCTGGAATAAGTTTATCTGAGGATGAAGTCCTGTATGTGACATCGGAACTGGATTCGATCATGACGTGGATAAATCAGCTTCAGGCTGTTGACGTGTCCGACGTGCAAATACACGGAGACTCAGTATCCATGCCAGAGCGACCGGATTGTGTCACCGAGCATAACGCTTGTTCGAAGATCCTTGCGAATGCGCCTGACGCAGTTGACCAGTGGTTTGCGGTTCCTAAGATCATAAAGCAATAGCAGGGGGGATGGAGGCTGGACCACTCCCCAAAAGGTTATGGACTTTTTCGCCCAAACGCTTGCGGTCACAGTTCTTCGTCCACAATCATTGGGGGGCCCCGGTTTAGATCTAAATAAGAGGTGTTTCATGTTGCCGCTTGCAAATTCAGAGCTAGGCGTACTGTCGGTATCGGAGGTATCGCAGCAAATCAAACAAAATGTGGAGTTGCATTTTGCAAGGGTAAAAGTGCGCGGCGAGATCTCCGGTTTAAAAAAACATTCCTCTGGGCATACGTACTTTTCGTTGAAGGACCAGGGGCAGGATGCCGTGCTAAACGCGATATGTTGGCGCGGAACGAAAACGGTAGTCGCACTCGAAGACGGGCTCGAAATCGTGGCAATTGGGCGCATAACGACGTACCCAGGGCGCTCAAATTACCAGATCATTGTGTCTGATGCAGAAACTACGGGCCAAGGGGCGTTGTTGAAGCTACTGCAAGAAAGAAAGCAAAAACTGCTTGCTGAGGGCTTATTTGACAAAAAAAGGCCATTGCCAAAATTTCCGAATACGATCGGAGTTGTAACCTCCCCTACTGGGGCTGTTATCCAAGATATTATCCATCGCGTATCAGACCGCTACCCGTGCCGCATCATATTGTGGCCAGTCGCAGTACAAGGCGCGGATGCAGCAGGAGAAATCGCCGAAGCAATTCGTGGGTTTAACAGCATGCTTAAACCGGACGTAATCATTGTTGCAAGAGGAGGCGGAAGCATAGAAGACTTATGGCCGTTTAACGAAGAGTGCGTTGTGCGTGCTGCTTTTGAGAGCGAGATTCCGCTTATTTCTGCGGTTGGGCATGAGACGGATACTACGTTGATCGACTATGCTGCGGATGTTAGGGCGCCGACGCCAACTGCTGCTGCGGAAATGGCGACCCCTGTGCTTGCTCAAGTGCTGAGCGATGTGGATTCTTTGAAGTTGCGCCTAGTGCGGTCGTTGCGGCAGTTGTCTGAGACAATGGCGTTGCGCGTTCAGAATTATAGGTTGCCAAGGTTTGAGTACATATTGAACCAGAAAGAACTTCGCGTAGACGACTATTCGGAGCGCTTGGAACGCGGATGGCGGCTTTGTGAAGATAAAAACATGCGGCGCTTGGATCATGCGAAGGTGCGTCCCCCAAAAGGCATAATTGACGCAGCAAGAGGGCGGCTTCCGTTGATTAGCAACGCGATGAACCAGGCGTTTCGCACAAAATTTGAGACGAAGCTTGTCCGCTTTCGCAATTTAGCAGAGCGCTTGAGTCAAGGGTCCTATCAATCAACGCTGGAACGCGGGTTTTGCTTGGCTATGGATAACGAAGGGGCACCAATAAAAAGTGTGAAACGGTTTGAAGGGGAGGGCGTTCATACGGCGCGAATTCATTTTTACGATGGAAGCGTTAACGTGCAAAAGACGTAGCTATAATAATGTTATAGGTAAATGGATAGAAAAGAGTGAACCCGCAATATAAGGGCGAGCAGTGCACTGAATTTGTAGTGTAGGCGACCAGTATAAGTGAATATCGTACAAGGACTAACTTATTCTGGCGATAGGTAAGCATGAGGAATAAACAAAAAGTGACTCCATTTGATTTTTTGAACATACCAGTTTCGTTTTTGCTAGATGAAGCAAACCTGCGTGCGCAGTATTTTAGAGTTTGCGAGGAACAAAGAAACAATCCGTCCGCACTTGCTTTGGCGCACAAGCACTATCAAACGTTGCTTGACCCTATTGCGCGCTTGGATTGCTTGTTAGCTCATTTTTTTCGACTTAACCATCTCATAAAGTTGGATGGGGACGGTAATAACAGAAACGAGAATAACGACAGTTTAGATTTTAACGACGTGGGAAGTGCCTGTTTGAATGAGAGCGATGATGACTTGGGTGAAGATATAGTTAATCTTTATAACGAAGTGCTCATGCTATTGCCCGAAGAAGTTGACGCATTCGTTTTAAAAATGGAAGAGCTGAATCAGACCCTGTTGCATGAAATACAGCTGACTTACGAAAGAAGAGATGTTCGGATGCTGCGTCGACTCAGAGGGAAGCTCGCCTATTATAAGAAAATTTCGGACGCAGCGTATTCCTTTGCCACAAAAGAACGATCCGTTTAGGTATGAGAAAGTTTAGGAGCGTCAATTATTATTTCTTGAACGGACCTGCATATCTTGTCCACTAGAGTCTCCATAAAGTATATCCTTTTGGAAAGTGGGCTCTCTTTTATTTCTGATGCTTCTAAATTTGGGGAAAGTGGATTTTCTATTATTTCTGGTTGAGTTCTTGGTGCTTGTTGAACGGGGCCTTCTCCAGCATTTAGCGAGCTAGTGCACCATTCTTCTATTGAGGATACTAAGGCTTCCATTCTAGAGATGCGGTCTGCTAAATCGGATGTTTCCAAGTCAGACAAATTGTTACTACCATCATATTGCGGGGTAGATGACGTGTTTCCTGTGGCTGTGCACGCGAAAATCATCAACAACGATATCATGCTTTTCATAAAGTTCTCTCCAAAATCATTTACCATATTCATGGTGCGACAATAAGGTTGATCGCGTCAAGAGCGTAAAATATCTAACAATAAAATAAACATAGAAGGTCTTGCGAAAATGTCGCGGACATATACCCACTTCCTAAATGATTACGGTTTTTTTAGGCGGTCAAACGCTTACGATTATTCATTTTCTAGCCCGCAATCTTTGGGGGCCCCGGTATATCGGGGTAAACATAGGATCTTTTTCCAAAAAAAAACATTTTTTTGGGATGTGCTGTAGTGAGTAAATTTCTTGATGGTCCTAATAACTTCAGGGCTAAGTCCTAGAAGTATTCAAAGTAACCGCGTGTAATTTGCGCAAGTGTTGCTGAAATTAATGGAATTTCTGAACAAGGCTTTCCTAATATTTCTTTCATCGTTACTCCTCAT
>JAISRQ010000044.1 GCA_031273545.1 Holosporales bacterium | reverse complement strand
CAATTACAAAGTATTCGATGATATGACATAGAAGTGGCTTCGCTATAAAAAAATTTTCCGTCTGTGTGATTGTTGCATGCGACGCAATAAACACGTTAAACGTCTGAGCATTAGGATTGTTGTTAATAAGCGCTTCTATTCCTTCTCTGAACAGTTTGGCCGTATTATCCAGGATATCCTGTCCCTCAGGCGTGTCGAGGTATTCCTTTCCTCTACTATCATCTTGCGATATACGATACAGACCCTTAGTTACCCCCTCATTAAATATCTCCTCAGCTCCGTTACCACCTACTCCTCCTCCTAGGCCTGCCCAAGCAAGACAGTAAGGGAAAAATAAAGTATTTCCTGATATATATCCATATATTAGCGGGTTAAAATCCTCTTCTCCTCTTGCTATATAATCTCCCCAACTAGGCTCAACTCCATAATTCTCCCAATCTTCAGTAGGATCTTCCTTACCGTGGATACTTAGACATAGAGCGTCATCAGGAAACGCAGCGGAATACTTTCTTGTTACTCCTGCCCAGTTGGTCCTAATCCAATCCTTAAAATGCGTGATACATGGAATCTCGTTTTTATGTAGAAAAATCAAAAAACTAAGAAATCTCCACGCATTTTGTAAGTCGTGGTTTCCTATCGCGTAAATGACATTTATGTCAGGAATCTCTTTTTTCAACGGGTAGAGTAATTTTTCGCAAAAATACCCTAGTTGTTGCTCTCTTGGGCAATATGGCGGGTCCACCCGAGCAGCAGCATCTCCTGGAAAAACAACGGTAATTTTGTTGTTCGGACAGTGTTCTCGTATAGTGGAGACTAAGGAAACAATGTACTCATAGGAGTAATGGGCTCCATGTAAATCTGGCAGAGATATAATAATTTGCTTTCGAGCTAAATCACCGCACAGATTAAATAACTGCTCAATTTTTCCTAGGGTCTCGTCCATAGGTATCAACATGTAATCCTCAACAGGTTGCATTTCTACATCATCCTGCGTCTCGCCGCACACAATTGAGGGCACTTGCACAAAACTGTCTCCGCTCGGATAGTCTCTTGTATAAATATTATTCGAATATTCACCCGAATATGTGCGTATATACGCAACAAAATCATTAGTGCTGTATGGATTTAGTTGTAGTATTTGCTCACTTTCCCTTTCCTCTTCCGTTTCCTCTTCCGTGTACCCTGCTTGCATAGTAGCCAGGACTAGGCCCACTCCCCAAAAGGCTACGAACTTTTTGGACAAGCAAACGCTTGTGATTCTTCTTTTTTTGGTCCACAACCTTTGGCTATCCCGACATAGGCATGTTGGCATCATTTTTTTGAAAAAATTCATGTGATCTCCTTACTCTTCGAATATACTCTACCTATATTTTATTCTATAAATAAAAACCTTATGTCGTCAACAGAAATAATACGTTATAAACTTCAACAATACTACGAAGAATAGGATCCGATCCTATAAACGAGATTTGGCGATCAATACCTTGTATTCTAAATTTACTGGAGAATTATTTTTTAAAAAGGCGAATGCATTTTTTAGGCAACATTCTCCTGGAACGCCTATTTCCTTGAAATGCAGAGCGGCTTTGTATAAACTTTCGAACGTTTGTATGTACGTTTTTTCTAGAAATTCAACATTAAGTACACTTGCCCTACAGATTTTTACAATTTCATCCACTGTTTTATATTTTTCTGAGGGAATGTTTTGTGCGAGACGATCGTTAAATTCGCGAAAACTTCCCTTGGTTAGCGTTGAAAATGTTATATATTTGGCGCGTTTTGATATTTTGCGGATAAAACCTTCAAAATCAGAAAACCACTGTACAGATAAATTAGAAATGCACAAATCAAAATTGTCTTTAAACGCATACGAATCTGCATCGCAGACGAGAAAATTTACCTTGGGGGGAGGATTTTGCAAACTAAAAGGAAACTCGTTTAAGGGGTTATCTAAAGGTTTATCTGCAGAAATATCACATAATTCGCCTAATTGGTCATTCCGCCCACCTCTTGATAGTTCATATCTGGCAAAATTGACCATATCTGGAGAGATATCACACAACGTATATTGTGCATTCGGGTATTTTTCCATAAACGCGCGCGACGCAAACCCTGTACCGCACCCGACATCTATGATGGAAGAGACAGGTTCGTTCCCAGAAAATAGGTTTGCTAAATCGTACGCGCACTGTTTTTGTATAACGGCGTGAGCGTTGTATGCATGGGCATTTTTCCAAAGTTTCGTGTTCATTTTACGTGTCGTTTTGTATTCATTTGGTTAGTCGTAAACGCTATTTTTATTATAGTGCGGTGTTCCTTCACCCCGCAATTATTTGAGACATGAATATATCTTTTTTATTACATAGGCTTTCCTGACATAAATCCTTAGCTTCGTTTATAAACTCCACAACCTTTTCAGGGGCGCTGTATCCAAGGGTATGACCCGATACATTTTTAACACAGGAAATGCGCACATTGCTAATGCTTGCGAAATTATCCTCAATAATCGACGCAGGTACAATTTTGTCATGTGCAGTTCCGATTATAAAGCAGGGCGTTCCACAATGTTTGTAGCGCTGCTTTAGTTTTTTTAGGTCGCCAATTAAAGTATCTGCATCAACGTTATTTGCAGGCACCGCCGAGGCCCCCGGCGTATATTCGCAATTTCTATAAAAATCCTCCAAGGCACGCTTAGGATCTTCCTCAAAGTTTCCAATCATCTTATCTAATAGATTCTCGCGAACACATCTCATTCGCGGATTTGATCCGCAAAAATCCAAAAAACCTTGCAAACCTATTAAAAAATCGAAATGAATATTTGAATTGTTTAGCTCTAAAAAACCAAAAGAATGTCCAACCCCTATGCATATGTCACTACGCCTCTCTAGTTCTGTGAAAAGAATATGACCTTTTTGATAATAAACGACGTTTGATGCTCCAAGTAAATCAACAAGAGGACTCCAATAATCCTTTGAGAATCCAAATCCAGAGCAAAAAACGTACGTAATATTCATAAAGAACAGAAGATGTAATATTCAAATAGCACGTGCCTACACGCTATCCACACTCTCACGAACAAGGCTCCTCAAAAGATCACGAACTTCTTTGGATAGTAAACGCTCACTATCATTCAGTTTCTGATCCGCAACATCTAGCCCCGCCGGCGTAAACGTCCGCTCCGCAGGCAACTCCCCGTGAGCAAGCCACTCCAAAAATGCGCCGCCCCCAGTGCAAACATGCGAAAACCTTTCCGCGAGCCCAAACTGAGCCAATGCCGCAAGCGTGTCCCCGCCACCAGCCAAACTAAAAGCAGGCGCGTCGCAAATTCCCATGGCCACAGCCTTTGACCCTTCGCAGAACAAAGGACTCTCTGCTACTCCAAGAGTTCCGTTCCAAACGACCGTGCTACACCGATTGGCAGCGTCCACGTACGCACACGCAGTCGAAGGCCCTACGTCATACACAGCCTGATTTTCCGGAATCTGATCTACGTCAGCAATAGCTGGTGGCGTATTCAAGTCAGGAGCCACCATCACATCGCAAGGAAGCATGATCTTATCCGCATATGTGTGCAACAATTCCCTTGCCTTATCGACATAGTCTTCTTCAAAAAGCGAGCATCCGACCTGATATCCCTTTGCTAGTAAAAATGTGTTCGCCATTGCTCCGCCAACAGCAAAATACTTAACCTTAGGAAGTAAGTTCTCCAAGATTGGCAATTTTGTTGAAATCTTGGAACCACCTATTATTGCAAGAATATCAGAGTCTGACCCCTTAAACGCGCGCGCCAAAGCTTTTAGCTCAGATTGGAAGTGGTACCCCGGATATGTTGGCAAATATTTCGCGACCCCCGTAACGGAAGCATGCTCCCTGTGCGCGCACGAAAAGGCATCGTTGATGAAGACAGACCCAAGTGAGGCAATGCGCCTAGAGAGACCGTCGTTGCAAGTTTTTTCTCCGGGCCAAAAGCGACTGTTATCTAGTAAAATTAATGAATCCTGCGGCGCAGCATCAATCTTCGCCTGTAAAGAATCATCAAATAAATTCATAAGGATGATGTCTCTTTCTATGTATTTTTTTATTTCATCAAGTATTGATGCGAATGAATATTTGCCGATTGATAATTCGTCAAACTTTGGGTCTTTGAAGTGCGAGATTAGTATAACCCGACAAGAGCGAAAGTGTTCGATTGTGTCTTTTACTGATAATATACGAATGGGGTCTTGTATTATGCCGTTCTCGACTGGAACGTTAAAATCTACGCGAATAATTACTTGATCTTTTGGCATGAGCTCTCTTTGTGAATTCAAACATTCCGGGGAGATTGTACAAAAGAAACGCCCTTTTCGTCAAATTTAAGGTGTAGACGAGAAGCCTAAAAGTTGCGAACTATAAACTGAAGAATAGTACGCGTTTGTTCGCCCCAATAGTCTGTGGTCCGTATTGATATAAATCGGTTTTTCCTCTATTCGTTGTCCGTTGTTTTCTCTACCAGATTTGTTACAGATTTAGCAGTTGATGCTATATAATCTGATATGCAACGTGTCAAATGCCGTGTCTCGCCAATGTCTGAATCAAATGCGCTTGTTGTAACGAAAACAGAGGATGCATCCGTTCCTCATAATATAGAAGCCGAGCAAGCTCTATTAGGGGCAATATTGCTCAACAATAGGGCAATTGAAAATGTTATAGAATTTCTAAAACCTGAACATTTTCACTATCCAGCACATGGACAAATCTACCAAGCAATACAAGCTCTTTTGGAAAAGAATCAGGTAGCTGACCCAATTACCCTGAAAGATTTTTTTAATCAAAGCGAAATATTGAAAAACATCGGTGGTGCCGGTTATCTTGTGGACCTAACTACTTCCGTCATTTCTGTGATGAACACTGGCGATTATGGGAGGATCATCTACGATTTGTATTTGCGTCGTCAGCTCATGAGCATTGCGCAGGAAACAACAGACGAATGTCGTACAAGCGAGATTGATACGTCTGCAGTAGACATCGTCGAAGGGGTAGAGCGCAAACTATACAGCTTGGTTACGCAAGGTGCAACTTCGAACACAGTTGCGTTTCGTGACGCGCTAACCCAAGCGATTGAATCTGCGGAAGAAGCATTCAAGCGCGATAGTCATATAGTTGGGGTGACGTCTGGATTGCTGGATTTGGACCGTTGGCTTGGCGGAATGCATCCGTCGGATTTGCTGATATTGGCTGGGCGCCCGTCTATGGGGAAGACCGCTCTTGCAACAAATATCGCCTTTAACGCAGCAAGAGCATATAACGTGAATCAAAGGGAGGGGGCCGTTGTCGCGTTCTTTTCATTGGAAATGTCTGCTGAACAGCTGGCTATGCGCATATTGGCAAGCGAATCAGGGATTTCCTCTGATAAGATCAGGCGAGGGGCGATCCGAAGGGAGGATTTTCCAAAATTTGTGGAAGTTAGTCGCAATATTCATGACGTGAAAATGTTTATAGACGACACCCCTGGGCTAAGCGTATCTGCTTTGCGCAATAAGGCGCGACGACTGAAACGACAACATAATGTGGGAATGATAGTAATTGATTACCTGCAATTAATTGATGCAGCGTCGAAGAAAAGTTCAGATGGGCGCGTTCAAGAAGTATCAAGTATAACGCGCTCACTAAAGACTCTTGCGAAAGAATTAAATGTTCCGGTGTTGGCGTTATCTCAGTTGTCGCGCGCAGTGGAGCAACGAGACGACAAGCGCCCCCAACTTGCAGACTTGCGAGAGTCTGGCTCAATTGAGCAAGATGCCGATGTTGTCATGTTCATATATCGCGAAGAATATTACGAGAGCCGAAAAGAACCCAAGGACGGAACAGAAGAACATACGGCATGGCAACAAAGGATGGGGTCAATATACAACCAGGCTGACGTCATTATTGCGAAACAACGTCATGGCCCAGTTGGAACAGTCAAGCTTTTCTTCGATGCGCAGTTGACGAAATTTGGGAATGCGGCTTAGCTGGAACGGTGCTGTATTTTGTTGATTCCAAGTACTCTTGCTATTAAATCTAGCCACAATGGGTTGTAAGGAAAGTCTGTGAAGACCGTTTTGGTATTAGAAACCGCTTCAGAATGCGAAGGCGGCATCATTGTTTTAGCAGAACAGTGTATTGGTAAATATGGACTGTATAAGTGCGTATTGTTGTAGTAAATGAGATCCTTAATCTTTCTGTCAGGTGTATATCCTTCTCTCATAGCTTGTATGGACATCCTCATACTTTGCCACCCTAGTGCGCTCTTTTCTCGAAAAATGTCCTCGTCCATAAAAATCAGTAGCCACTGTAGAAATACCAGGTCGACAACGTTGTTTCGGCCAATGAATGCACCGAAAAGACTCCAATCACGACTCAAGTATTCGTTATTTTGAATACGTTCAGGAGCTTCCTTAAATATTGCCCAGAATCTTTTACAAACAAGTTCCCGAATGCTATACACTCTGTTCCCAGGGTAATCATTCTCTCCGAATCGTTGATTGCTAGAGGAAAGCAGAACGCATGAATTATCATACTTCCCATCATCACCACCTAGATCTACTACATTAAACTCAGATAGATTAAGCTGCACGTTAGCAAGGTTTTGCTGTAGCTTCTTTAATTTAGAAAAGTAATCGTAGTCCATTATGCTTTCTACAGTTGCACCTTCCTGAATTTGATTCACCCAATAATACCTTCCGAGACCAAATATATCTGGTCCACCATTTTTACTCGTGGCTGAATTATATTTGCGTGCGACACTGCAAATCGAGGATAAAGTTGATTTAACGTGTTCTTTAATTTCCTTTATATTAAAGTCACCTGGTTTGTCCAGAATATTCTCTTCCGATACGCTCGTCTGTTGTACTGCTGTGAAAATGCTTCCGTACGTGCGAATCACCGTTTTCCCGTACTCAGGACGGACCGCTACAAACTTTGCCTTATTAAAGGCTTCCGCGATCAGTGCGTTTACCTTAATGGCGCAATCCAATTGGCCTACTTTTAGTAGGTATTTTAAAGCAGCTCCCAGCACTAATACAGCCTCATATAAGTCAACACGTAAAGATTGGCAACGAGGACAACTATTGATAGAAGAGATTAGTTCCAAAACTACACCTACATTCCAGTCCGACAAAATGCCTGATGTTAGTTTTGTGCTTTGTCCATTTACTTTTACGCTTAGCTGAAGCTCCTGCATTAAGCAAGTTATCGGATCTTTCGGTTGTCCAAATGCAGTAAGGTTATTCGCTTCGACATTAGTAAGAATACTTCCTAATACTTCATCAGCATCACGAAATACTCTTGTAGTACTATAAACATTACTTACACATCTCGGAGCACTGCTACTTCCAAACGCACCTAAATCCAGACTCACTCCTACCACACAACTCCACGTCAGAAGCACTGCCCCACGACATAACAACACCAAGCCCTGACGGGACCTAGCTTTCGTGCGATTTGACAGTTGCATAGCATTTTTATTTATGCGATTTCCTCTATTCTTGCCTATTCTCATGTTCTTTGTGTAAATCATTTGCTCCTCATCATAGCTTGTGGCTTCGCGCTTTCCCTTGCAAGGATAAGGGTGAAACCATCGTCCCTCTCGGTCCCCGATGATATACAAAAATGAGATCGTTTTTCCATAAAAATAACACTAGCGTAGGAAAACCAAGGCTTTTCAATTTTTCGGGACTACAAATGTTTTAACCTATTTTTTAATTTTTTGCGTTTGTATTGGAATATTTCAGAGCAAAATGCTGATAAATCGTCAAACAAAGTAACATCCGCGCCAACGTTTGGAATAAAATGCACCACATCGGAAAAAACTTTCGGTGGCGGATAAAATGCCCCAGGGGCAAGTCGCATAGTCCGTTTCCCCGTCGTAAAATATTGGCTAAGGGCAGCCAATCGTCCGTAGTCTCTGCTTCCTGGTTTAGCTAACAAACGTTCAGCAACCTCTTTTTGGAACATCAAAGTCATACTGCATACACCAGAGAGATGCCGTAGTATGTTCAAAAAAATCGCCGTTCCAACGTTATATGGCAAATTCGAAATTACTTTGATCGGGCGGTCATTCCCCCTCGCCCCAGGTGGGTACGAAAGATTTTGAAGGGGCCATCCTGACTTATTCTGCCAATCCCCACATTTACTAGATCCATTGTCGATGGGCGTTTTGGGAAAGTCGTTTTTTAGAAATGAGGGCGTTGGTTGAAATATTTTGTTAATCAGGGCAGGAATATCCGGAATCTCCCTCGATTCGAAATCAAGAGGAGGACAAATGCCCGCTCGTACCGCAGCCGTAATCGCGTCCCATATTTTTGAACCATCGCCTTTTGTCTCCGCCACATGCGTCGAAGTTGTTTGCGTGCATAGCGGTGCCGCCAGGTCATCCTCCCTTTCTACATACCTAAGATGAAGCGAAACTTCCCTTGCACATGCCTCGAATGGAGCCAAACGACTCCCCTCCCCTGCTGGCCCTCTAACCTTTGCAAAATCAAAATTCGTTGCATCCTCATTAAATACAGTAACACCTAGAGACTCCAACATACCAACAAAGCGCTCATCCTTCTCAATTACGACTACGCGTTCCGGTCCTCTCTTTAATATTTCGCGAGTCAAACCACCTGGTCCTGGCCCGATTTCCACAACAATGGACCCACTTATGGGCTCTGCAGCGTCCACAATGCTTGACAATATGCGTGGGTCCGTCAAAAAGTGTTGCCCAAACCTCTTGGCACGCCGACGATCATCAAGCAAGCCGAGGTCCTTTATTATTTGCAATGTTTCACTTGGCATATTGAACACACTCACATAATTCTCCAGTCATCACGTAGCAAAGTAGCATAAACACGTAGAAAATAGTTGAGGGAAAAAAAGACAACGAGAACAAGTGCGCAGAATCGTGCATTTTCACGCAAATTGGGCATAATTGTAGTTATGGGATTGGACTATTTAACTTCGAATAGATACAATGGCATTATATTGTGGCGTCGTTATAACCAAGGCAGCAGATATGGCTGATGCATTATGGTAGAAAGGCTTGAAGTTTCTGGCAATAAAGAAGAGCGCGGTTCGTTCGGTGCTGATTGCTGTGCTGGACTAGAGCCGTTTCGTTGTAGTGCGCCTGGTAAACTGTCGCCTACTATGTGGTCAAAAGTGTAATCAAAAAAAGGATGGTTCATGTTGTTATCAGTTTTGGCAACCGCAATTAATTCCACAGAAGTAACGACGCGAGCATTTTCGCCGCCCGCTACGGTATTGCATACATTGGCGCCTGAGCCAACGGGAACGTCAATGTGGGCGCTATTTCTAAGGGCAGAGTTTATTGTACAGCTCGTTATCGTATCCTTGATTGTTGCGAGTATATGGTCTTGGGCAGTAATTATAAACAAGACTAGGCGCCTAAAACAATTAAACGCAGCTGCAGATGAATTCGAGGAAATGTTTTGGAGCGCAGGCTCGCTTGAAGCTTTGTACCAAAGGATAAATGGCCAAGCAACTGACCCGTTAGCCGCGATGTTTTGTGCCGCAATGCGCGAGTGGAATTATGCATTGTCGAAAAGCGGAACAGGAAACATAGAGCAGCGCATAGACAGGGTGATGCAGTTGGTTATTAGCCGCGAAATCGCCGCTGTGGAGCGACACATTGGCTTTCTAGCATCCCTTGGGGCAAACGGCGTAATCGTCGGACTATTTGGGACCGTTCTTGGCACAATGCACAGCTTTCAGTCGATTGCAGCAATGAAAAACACAAACCTTGCAATTGTTGCCCCGGGGATTGCAGAAGCATTGTTTGCAACGGCAATTGGGGTTGTCGCGTCTATTCCTGCTGCAATTGCGTATAATATGATATCAAATACTTTGAACCGCTACGCTAATAGGTTGGATGCTTTCAGTAATGAGTTCAACGCCATCGTCGCACGACAGTTGGTAGAGGAACGAGGATAATTATGAGGCAATCGCGAAAAAGAGAGCGCAGCTTTCGCCCGAATAGCACTGTTAATGTGACGCCACTAGTGGACGTCATGCTTGTGCTTCTTGTGATATTTATGGTTACAGCGCCAATGATTACCGTGGGAGTAAATGTGGACCTTCCACAAACGTCTGCAGCTCAATTAAACGAAGAAGAAGATCCACTTATTGTGTCGATCGATGCATCGGGACAAGTATATATCCAAGAATCAAAAATAGATATGGAGCATTTAATAAACAAACTACAGGCAATTATTGGAAGTAATAAAAGCGCATGCGTTTATATTCGCGGAGATAAGAGCTTGAAATATTCAGTAGTGATGGAGTTAATGAGCAAGATCGCGGAAAGCGGAATCGCAAAAGTGTCATTAGTTGCTGAGAAGCCTTAAGAAAATACGGCAATGGACAACATACTACAAAAGCTGATACAAGTCGGGTGCCACTTTCCTCCAGAAGTGTGCTCTGTCCTTACGCTGCTGGCTTCGCTGGCGTTTCTGCATTTGTCTCATAAAATTGCAGGAAGTGCGGGCCTGTGCACGTATAATTGCGTTGCAGTGTGCTTAGCGAACATTCAAGTGCTTCACATTTCAAAATACTCCATGCTCCCCTCCCCTCTTCCGCTTGGGACAGTTTTGTTTACAACGACGTTTTTAGCAAACAATATTATTTCTTCAAAATATGGAAAAGATGAAGCAAAGAAGAGTATACGTCTGAGTTTTATCGTATATACATTCTTTTCATTTAGTCTAATAATATCTTTAATGCATAAGCCATTTGTATTAGAAGGGGACGTATTCACTCAGCAGGCATATTTAAATTACCAAGCAATGATGCGCTTGTTCGTCCCATCTTTACGGATATTGTGTGCGAGCATTGCCGCATTTTTAGTAAGCCAGCTTTGTAATGTGTGGTTTTTCGATAAAGTTAGGCGCACCGACGTGATGTTCTACTCCAACGAAGATTCTGCAAATATGAACGACGAAAATGCAACAAACTCTGAAGAAAATATAAGGCGCAACGTAAAAATTGGAAAAATATGGGCAAGCGTATGTAATTTTATTTCAGTCTTCATGTCAAGTATTGTGGACAATGTCGTGTTTAGTTTCCTTGCGTTTTATTTCTGGTGTGAAGTAGAAACTCCAATCTCAGTTATATTGCATGGATATATACTGGAAACAAGCGTAATACGTTGTGCAGTTATTCTGATATTTACTCTGCTTTTTAAGAAACAATTACAAAAAACGTGACTCCACACCACGCCTATTGCGTGCCCCCCAGCCAGAAGACAACAGACCTTTGAGCAGAGCAAGCGCTTGTTATTATTGATACCGATCCGCAATCTGTGGAGACCCCGCTGTCGCGTTGAAGCATGGGCCTAACGCAATCTCCCGTTAAGTAGAAGACAACGGACAATGCTTACAAATTTTTTGCAAATACTCATAATTCGGCCTCGTCCCCTTCGGGTTGTACCACATAACCGCCTTATCCCAAGAGCCAAACCGCTGGTACAACGAATTCAACAACTTCGCAGCAAACTCGACATTGTGGTACGGCTTCAATGCGTCCCTCAAGCTTTTAAATTCACTTTTGTGAACCATCCAGTTTATCTGCATGTACCCGACGCTTATGCTCAACTGAGACTGCTTTTCTAATTGGCAAATATATTCCATCGCATCATCTAACGACTGAAAATACCGGCTTTCGCGATAATTATTCACAGCCCATGGACGCTTTGTTGACTCTACGCAAGCAATCGCCAACAACAATCCATCAGGAATATTGTACTTTTTCTCAAAGTGCCGAGTAAGCTCCACACAATCACTTGAGTCTTCTATCGTCTTTAAGAAATTGCGTCGCTCCACAACATTAATAGTTTTGACAGAAGAAGTTTTCGCGTTATCGTGCTTATTTACAGCATTTTGTGTATTTTGTGATTTTTTTTGAACATGGCTAAATAGCCCTTCAACTTTATATTTACACTCGACAGCTATTCCATAATTACTATCAACCTTGCGCATCGTAACTGGGTTACTCGAGGCGGAATAACTAAGTCCGACTCGGATAATTTCTCCGCCTGAGGACGCGGCCCTGTTCTTCACCATAACGTTGTTTTGGTTTTCATCTTGTGGCGGCGTTACTTCTAATTGAGTGCTAAACGCGCCTTCATTTGATAGCTGTTGCACTTGCACCGCTGGCTGTTCTGTTGGAGCTGATATCAGCTGGACTGGCTCTGTGAGTTGCGTTTGCACGGTTTTATGAACTTGCACAGTCAGTTGTGCCTGTTCGGATGCCCGAACTTGCACTGCGAGCTGCGCCTGTCCTGATGGCTGAACCTGCGCCGTGGACAGTGGTGCCTGTCCAGCATTCGCTTGCACCTGTCCCATGGATTGCGCTGTTTGTCCGGTCTGCTGAACTTGGGCCTGCACTGTTATCTGCGCCGTTTGCTGTGCCTGCATTGCGAGCTGGGCCGCCTGCTGTGCCTGCATCGTAGACTTTTGGCCCCTTTCCACCAACGGGATCCACCCCACAATGCTCCTAATTAATTTGGACATAGTCAGGCTTGGCCTCACAGCATCAGCCGCAACGCCAGCCTTCCCCTCGTTCCTATTGCTCTTAGTAATTCCACGTTCGATAAGCGTAACCTTATCTCCATCCGTAAAAACCACAGTAACTCCATTTTGCAAAATAGAGCCCCAATCGCAAATTTCAATATCCTTATCCGAGCTAGTAACTACTAAGATAACTGTAAATATAAACTTTTTCATACTCTCCCTATGAACAAGTAATTTTTTCAACTACAAAATCAATAACCTTTGCCGACTTGCTACCTTCAATAACAGGCAACAAAGGCATGCGAACTTCGTTGTGAAACCCTCTCTGCGTTGCCGTCGCGTAAACAACCGGCCCAGGATTAGGCTCACAAAACATTGCTGTGTGCATAGGCATTAACCTCTGGTGGATAGCCACAGCCGCTGCAATATCTCCGTGCTGCCATGCTTGCATAAACTCCTTACACAAGCGCGGAAATACGTTTGCTGTAACCGATATAATGCCGCTTCCCCCTTGTGCTAAAAACCCAACATTAGTAGCGTCATCCCCGCTCAACAGCGAAACCCGCTCCGGCAAGTCCATACGCAAAGTCGCAATACGCGACAAATCCGGGGAGGAGTCCTTCACAGCGATTACATTCTCAAACTCGTGGCAAAGCCGCACGATTGTCTCGCTTTGCAAGCTTACAGCTGTGCGCCCTGGGTGATTGTACAAAACAACCGGCACACCGACATTTTCCGCGACCATTTTGAAGTGCAAATACAAGCCTTCCTGAGTTGGCCTTACATAACACGGCGACACGACCATAACAGCATCTACTCCACACTTTTCCGCATTTTGCACCATCGTAACAGTATCCCTTGTAGAAATAGTGCCACATCCCGCGATAATTTGCATCCGGTTGGCAAGTGCGTTGTTTTGTGATACCACTGCAGAAATTGCTTCGCTTCGTTCTCCCTCGGACAGCATCGACCCTTCCCCAGTAGACCCAACAACTACGATTGCGTCGGTCCCCTGGGTGGAGTGCCATTTCACTAGGTCTTGTAAGGCGCCAAAATCAATCCTATCATTGTGCATAGGAGTGATGAGTGCAACAACCGAACCTGATATTTTCATACTTACCCTTCAAATCAATTTTCGTAAAAAGCTCAAGCGGATACTAACAGCTGTTGTCTTTTGTTGTCCATGCTTTTCACACAAGTCTTTACTGTCCCTCTCGAATGAATCATACACAGAAAAAATTAATAAGTACTTAACAACGGGGGATTTTACATCTTTTTATAAGATTTTAAAAAAAATTCCCGACAGTAATCGCATAAAAATAGCGAGAGAACTTATTGCACAAAAAAGCTTTTCTGAGGCGTACCAAGTGCTTTCATCGCATCGCGTAAAAAAGACGCAGCCCCTCTATATCGAGATAGAATGGCTATGCGGTTTTTTGTGCTTATGTCGACTCAATGACGTACCGCAGGCAGTATATCATTTCTCGAATATGGTAAACAACGTAACTACGCTTAACCAAAAGTCTAAGGCTGCGTTTTGGTTGGCCATTGCATACCAAAAACAGCAAAATATTTCGGATAGTTTGTTTTGGTTATCTGTTGCATCACAATTTTCCGCAACTTATTATGGGCAAATTACGCAAATATATTTGCAAAGAACGTTTTCAAAAAGTCCGGAACGAATTAATCATCAAACTCCATTTGGGTCATCGAACAGCCGAGATGGGGTGACAAATCGTTTTGCGTCATGGCTCCAAGCTTTGACTCAAGAAGAGAACAGGGTGGACCTGAACCAAGCTGCAATCGAAGCGACGAATGGTGGGCCAGCAATGCCCCCTGTGGGAGTATTTGCGCAACCAGTGGAATCATCATCGGGCGCTCCGTTTACGCAGCCTAGGGGGCTGTTTATGCCACCTGTGGGGTCATCGCAATTTACCGCTCCGTTTGTGCAGCCTGTGGGGCCATTGATACAGCCTGTGGCTCCGTTGATGAATAGCGTGCCTCCTCCTCTCGTGGTATCTGCAGCCCCACCTATGTCATCGCCTCAAAGTATGCCGCCCCTAACAATACCTCCGCCAAGGATTCCTCCTAGTACGCTGCCGCCTATGCCACAAGGGCTATTTCCGCCGCCAGGAATGCTTCCGCCGCCAGGAATACTTCTTGCGCCATCACCAGTATATTTGCCACCTGGGAGCCTTCCTGTGCTTTCGTACAACGCACCTCAGCTAGCCCCCAACGGGAAGTTTGTTCTAACAAGCGATACGTTAAATAAAATCGTATCGAATGTAGATCCGTGTATGATACTGCGCGTTTACAATAATTTTCTTGTTGACTACAAATCTCCACGGGTAACGGCATACCCTCTCCTTGAGAAGTTCGTTTATAAAGATTACTTGAATGTGCTGTATTCTGCTGGCGATTTAAGGAAGCTAAATGCGAGTGCGCCGACTTCTTCCAAATTTATGGAGGCTCTTACGCACGCAATCACGCTAAATGAGAGCAGCTTTAACCGTCGTGCCAAAAGTACAGCAGGAGCACAAGGTATGATGCAGCTGATGCCTAAAACGGCACGCGGAGAGTTTAACAAGTTTGTAAAAAAAAACCTCGTCTCTGCGAAAAATTCGTTCAACATATACTCGGCACTTGACAACCTAATATTAGGAATATCGCACCTAAAAGAGTTAATTAATGAATTTGGGCCAAATATTGTGTTGATTGCAAGCGCATATAATGCCGGGGTTAAAAACGTCCGAAAATGGATCCAAACATATGGGGACCCGCGTACGGATGCAATCTCTTTGCTGGAATGGGTGGAGCTTATTCCGTTTAAGGAAACAAGGCTGTACGTCCAACACGTGATTGCGGCATTTGCGGTGTACACGTGTTTGCTTAATGCAGAATATTTGCAAGATTTTGTTTGGCCTTCATTTCAATAGGAAAAGGTAGTACCATGTCGGATATGTTGGGTGTGCAAAAGTAAAGGCAAAGGCAACGGTAATATTATGAATTCTTTTCAACAAGCGCAAAAATTGCTCGCAAAAATGAATGAACTTCAGGAAACTCTTGAAAAAAAAGAAGTAACTGGTGAATCAGGCGCAGGTTTGGTCAAGGTTGTGGTTAACTGCAAACATGATGTTAAGCTAGTGAAGATCGACCCCAGTTTGGTTGTGCCAAGTGATATCGAGATTTTGGAGGACCTTATCCTTGCTGCGTTTAGGGATGCCATGCAGAAGGTCGACGAATTCGCAGCCAGTGAAGGAAGCAAAATTTCCTCTGGACTGCCTAAGATCCCTGGGATGTTTTGATGAGTATGGCGGCTTATGTCGCCAAGCAAGTCTAGTTACGCACTATATTAAGGGTTCTTTTCGCCATAACATTAGTTGGTGAGGGGTCAACAACT
>JAISRQ010000031.1 GCA_031273545.1 Holosporales bacterium | reverse complement strand
CTCTTTCCCGTGGAATCGCCTGAAATCAAAAGAAGGATAATGGACGCGATCATACCTGTGCATCTCAGGGACAACGCGCAGTGCAGCGAACTCGACGCTTCGGGCGAATACAGAAGGCTCGGCGCTTCGGATGAACCCCCCCTCGATTCGCAACGCTGGATGTTGGACAATCAGGGCGTTGCGTCTCTGGCGGATTAATGGGGCGCCTCGAAGCAAATGAGGAATTCGCAAAATGAAACGATATGATGAAATCGTAGTTGCCATACCATGCTATAACGAAGCTCCCACGATCGAGAAAGTTGTGCGTGATTTCAGGCGTGAGTTGCCCGACGCGTCAATTGTCGTGCTGGACAACAACTCAACGGACAATGGGCCGCATCTTGCGCGGGAGGCCGGCGCTTTGGTGATGCCAGTGAAGAGGCAGGGCAAGGGGGCCGTCATAAGGCATGTTTTCAGGGAAATAGACGCAGATGTTTACGTGATAGCAGACGGTGATGACGCGTGTCCTGCATCGTGCGTTCATGACCTCATCGCGCCGATTTTGAATAAGTCGGCGGATATGGTTATGGGAGACAGATTATCGAGTGGAGCTTACAAGAAGGAAAACAGGAGAATGTTCCATAATTTAGGCAATAATCTCGTAAATATCCTCATCAATAGCTGTTTTGGAGCCGATATCAAGGACGCTATGTGCGGCTACAGGGCTTTCAGCCGGAGGTTTGCGAAAAATGTCCCGGTAATCTCGGATGGTTTTCAGGTTGAAACTGAGATGACGATCAGATGCCTGGATCGGAAACTGGCGTTAAAAGAAATCGATATTGCTTATCAAAATCGCCCAAGAGGAAGCAGCCCGAAATTGAATACGATAAAGGACGGCATGAAGGTTCTTTTGACCATATTCACCATATTGAAAGACTACAGGCCGTTGATGTTTTTCGGATCGTTGGCTTCGTTTTTTGTTTTATTCAGCTTATTTTGCGGAATTCCCATTATAAATGATTTTATAAGGATGGGGCACACTCCGCGCGTTCCGCTCGCTGTGCTTGCCGCAGGTCTTATGATCGTTGCCATCACCATGCTGAATTGCGCTTTTGTCCTGGATACGATGATATCCCAGGAGCGGCAGCGCAACGAATTGAACATTTTGCGGTACCATTCGCGGGATGGAAAAACGAGGAACCCATGATAAATATTCTCAAATCAAAAAAAATTCTCATAAGTTTATTTTGTTGTTTTACGGTAATCGCAGTAATCGACGTGATAATTCCCGGCCGGACGTTTTTCCCCGATGAAAATTATTACATCGCCGAGGCCAAGTCCATTGTGGAAACGGGCAGCTTCGCCGTTGGATCTTCGAAGGCGCCGTCAATGCCAATGGCTGGTATGATATACGCCGTTTTTTATAAAATTTTTGGCGACACTGTTTTTTTTATAAGGTCGGTCAGGGTTACACAAGCTTTTATCCATATCCTGACGGCTATTGGCTCCGCTTCAATAGCGTGGTCGATATTTAAAAACGAGGCGACTGCTAAAATCGTGCTTTTTGCAGTTACCGTCTATCCGTCGCTTCTCGCGTTCCAATGTACGCTCATGACTGAGACGCTGTTTATTTTCACGTTGGTTTGGGGTATTGCGTTCCTGTACCTCTGGAAAAGCGATTCGCGGAAATATTTTTTCTGTTCAGTGATGGCGTTCATGTTTTCCCTATACGTGAGGCCGGTTATAACGACTATCATGCCGATATTGACAGGAGCGCGGAGTATGGCACTGGAGAGCTCGTGGAGAAACCGAATCAGGTATGTGTTGCTGTCCTGTGTGCTGTTTGTGGCCTGCATGTCGCCGTGGTGGATTAGAAACTGGGGTGTCTTCGGAAAATTTGTGCCTTTTGCCCCGGCTTCGGGCAATTTTTACCTCGGCAATAACCCCGCGAATAAAACAGCCGGTATCGACTGGAGCACGGATGTGGAACAGGCAGTGGTCGACCGGATTAGTTCGTCAGGCGACGAACTGGCGGTATCCAAAGCGTACATGGATGAGGCGAAAAAATATATACTAGAGAATAAAGTCATTTTTTTGCACAATATGTGGCTCAAATTTAAGCGTTTTTGGAATTTCACGTCCAACTATAAAGGCAATATGTATTCTAAGGCTTTCTTATTGTATAACATATCGCTCTTGTTGGGTTGGGGAACGGCTTTTACCCTTGGCGTAGTCTCGTTTTTCATAAATCGAAAACGCTGGAGAGATTTTTTGCCGATTTATCTGCTGATAGCTTATTTTACATTTATCCACACCGTAGTGATAGCGTCTTTAAGGTATCGTCTGCCGATAGAGCCTTTTTTCATAATAGTGGGAGCTGATTGCGTCACAAGAATTTATAATAAATTAAGCGGTGCTTATCGCACACAAGGGAAATCATTGCAGTGAAGATAATGTTTCTCAATTTCCCCTATAAATTTAAAATCAGCCTAAAATGTCGACGGTGCCTTGTTTTTTATTGAGTGCGACCTGCGAGGTTGACTACATGGTTCATTGCCGCAACCACTTTTTTGCCCATTTCGGCGGAAAGGTACATTGAGTTATTTTTCGTTTCTGTGCTTTCTATAAATTTATTTATCGCCTTGTCGTGACCATACAAAAGTTGATTCGCCACCATTTTAAATCCATTAGTTATAAACCCACGCCAGAAACCAACTGTGTATTGAATGCTGCTTCTTAACACATCTAAGGCTAAATGATTTTTATCATTATCGACGACAAAGAAAATGTCTTTGAAAAAATCATATATTGCAATTTTTTTGCTGCAAATAAGCAATAAAACCCATTCGCAAACAGGCGAATTAAAATTCATATACATCTGAACAGGGGTCTCTCCAACGTTGCCTTGTACTTCAAGATGCTGAGGGGTATTTTCTTTTATTGCGCCATATTGTGCATGAGCGTTCAATACGGAATAATCATTGCCGTTTCCAAATCTCATGGCAGTATAGAAAAAGTGCGCCGCTTCATCAAAAAAAAGCCCTAATGGAAGATCGTTGTACCATTTAGGCAATCTCCTGTCCCTGTTTGTCAGCTGAATCTCCAGGATTGATCCAAGTTCCCCCAATTCGCCCTTACGGAATCTATTCTCCATCTTTTTAATTCCGTCTGCATAACTGAATGAGTGCATCACATTTAAGGTGACAGAATTTTGCTTTGCGCATTCTATCATTTCGTTGCATTGATCTACGTCAATAGCCATCGGTTTTTCAACTAATACATGTTTTTTTAATTGCAAGCATGCTTTTGATATTTCGTAGTGTTCCCTTGGAGGAGTTCCTATGATCGCAGCATCGACACCTCTGAACCATGAAACATTATTAAGCTGTTCCAGAATATCTATTTTAGTGTCAATCAACAAGCTATTTTTAATAAACTTATATTTGCTTTTTGTTCTTTCCAAGTTTTTTATCTCATTGCTTACAATACCTACGATCTCAAGATTTTTATTTTTGCGGATTGCCGGTATGTGCCTAGTGTTTGAAATATTACCAGATCCAATAATACAAATCCTCTTAGTGCTCAGCATTATACAATTAAACCTTCCTTTTTTCAGCGTTAAATAAGTTTATAACATTTTCCGCAGTTCTATCCCAAGTAAAATATCTGCTTAAGCGTTCGAAAGTTTTCTGAGCGGCCCCAATTCTATGGGGCTTGTCATGTATCGCTTTATTTAGGGCCGATTCAATGGTGGATGGATCATTGTTTGGCAATATTGCTCCGAATTTATCATCCATTATTAATTCTTTTGAGCCTCCAAAAACAGTTGTAATGCAGTAACATCCACATGCGGCGGCTTCAAGTACCGACGTCGGCAACCCTTCCGGATATTCTGTTGGCAAACA
>JAISRQ010000051.1 GCA_031273545.1 Holosporales bacterium | reverse complement strand
TTTGCGAAACAGGATTAACGAGGCTAGACTTATCCGCGTGTAATCGTGTCTTTTCCTCTTCTTATGGTGACCCCATTAATAATGCGACTCGCGTCCTGGATCGTATTTTTGGCGCAAATATTAATCAGTTATTATGGCCTGACGGGCATAGGGAGTTAACCGAAGCAGAGCTCCAGGTTAAAAGGCGTGAGCGTATTAGTGAAAACTGTACAGTTATTCTTCCTGGTGGAATGGGGACCTTGGTACATCATAATGGCGTTTGGCAGAAGCAGTAACAGGGATAGCTTGTTCATAGCAAGCATGTAAACTAGTCGTAAATATACTCACTCATTGGAATCGCAACTCATTGCTTTTTCATATCTCACCTCCAACGTTAGTTGGAAGAGTGGGTATATGAGGTGGTAATGCTTACTTCTCGGAAACGATTCGATCGTATATCCCGAAGCCTTGAATATTGCGGACAAGAAACTGAACAATCATACCTGTTCCACTTTTATTCTTGTGTTCGCCGCAGATCTATCCCATCATCCACCAAGGTAGTTGCTCCGTAAATATCAAGAATGAGTAGTTTGTTATTTTTTCCCATTTTAGGTTACGTTTGCGGTTCCATCCCGTTTGGAGTGCTTTTTTCGCGTTTATTTAAATTGGGCGACATTCGCAGCATAGGTTCTGGCAACACTGGAGCAACTAACGTTCTCCGCACAGGAAACTACAAGGCTGCTGTGCTCACGCTTTTATGCGACTTCCTGAAGGGGGGTCTCCCTGTGTGGGTTTACGCGTCGGACAGTTTTTTCCAGCACACGTGGTATGCGGACGTTGTTGTCGCAATTGCGCCCGTCCTAGGGCATATTTTTCCAGTTTGGTCAAAGTTTAAGGGCGGCAAAGGTGTTGCAACAACTGCGGGGGTGTATTGCGCGTTAAGTCCACTCGCCTTTGCTGTTGGAGTCACTGTTTGGGGAGGCGTCTTCGCAAAAACAAGAATTTCGTCGTTAGCTGCATTAATAAGCTTATGTGGCGTAATGCCGTTGTTTTTGTGGGTATTTGCGGGGGGAAGGAGTGCATTGTTTGCCTTTTCGGTTATTGTTGCTGTTGTTGTGTTAATCACACATGCATCAAATTTGAAACGCCTACTTAGTGGAAACGAAATGAAGATAAGTAGTTCTCAAAAGAAATAAGACAAAATCAAAAAGAATCACTTGCTAGTCGCTCGTCTTGTGGGACACTATCCTTAGGGGTAGATGACATACTAGGCACCTCATGCTTGTTTGCTTGGCCAGTACCCAGGCAACGGTGCCACCCACGAGCGGGCTTGTACCTTATTTCCTATAGGTTGCGCAAAAGAAATTCGCCATGCATGCAAAAGCAACGCATTCCTTGGAATACCATCAATAAGATACAGCGCTTTTTTGGATACATCATATTTGTCATCCCCAGCAATAGGGTGTCCAATTGCAGACATATGAACCCTAAGCTGATGTTTACGTCCAGTCATAGGCATCAACTCTACATCAGACCAATTTCCTTCCGCGTTATAATGCAAAACCTTGTAGTTTGTAATTGACGGCTTCCCAGAGTTTCTGTCCACAGCCATCAGCGAAGGGGAAGATCCGTGTGGTGATATTGGCAAGGTTATTTGCCCAACATCAGGTACAAGTTTTCCATAAACGATTGCCCTGTAACATTTCTTTATTTTATGTTCCCTGAACATCCGAGTTAAAAACACAGCAACACTTAACGTTTTAGCCACAATTAAGAGGCCGCTTGTGGCGCGGTCAATCCTGTGAACCAACCTGTATTCGCGGGATTTTGACTTAAGCCAGTCGTCTATGTTTGCGCTAACATGCATACCACCTTGTACATCTAAGCCAGAGGGTTTATTCATTATCATAAATTCTGGCGTTTCATCCAATACAATGTCATTAAAACTATAGCTGACGACTTTTTCTGAACTAACAGGGGCTAGATCTTCCCATTTTTGGTGAAGATGTATCTCCACAGAAACGGTATCTCCTGCGGAGAGGGCGGCACCTGCGGACGTCCTGATCCCGTTTACGCGAATAAACCGTGCGCGAATGGACTTCTCAATCGCCCCTTGGGTGCATCCGCTGTATTGCCGTTTTAACCAACGGTCCAATCGCGATGGAAAATCTTCATTGTAAACATAGTCTTTATACGAAAGCGACATATCGTGGTCTTGAAAAACGCAACTATTTGTTAGATTCTATAAAGTTATGTTTCGCTTTGATAGACCAAAATGCGTGGGATTCGACAAATAGCCGAAGATACGATCCTAACTGTCATAATATATACCCTTATGAAATAATTTTTCGCCTTAGGAAACAACGTACCACAAGTTACATCAAGTGTTGCTCACCATATACGTCTTCAAACGTTGCGACTTTGTCGTTTTCCTCCATTAGTGTCAAATTCACAAATGTATTAATTTGGCAATTCATGGCGAAATACCTGTGTAAAATTTGCGCTAACAAGAACCAATCGTTTGTATGGGGCGATTTGTGTACATACAGCTCAATGTTTACGCCATCCACAAGCCCGCGCCATGCTTCGTGTCCAACGCGCTTCGTTATGCTAGTGGTCGTTACGCGTTCCAACTGACGGAGCAGAGCCTGCCCATATTCACGGTTATTGTCGCTGATGTGCATATCCAAAATACACTTTAATGTGTCTAGTATATCGTCATGGTCCCCATACTGCAGCCCAATATAATTTGAAGATAATTGAGTAATCAGCTTCACATTATTTGGACCCTTACTAAGTGAGTATTGTGGAAACACTGGTTTTTGCAAGCAAACGATACGACTCGCAGGAAGCGCAATGTCGGCGTGCAGTAACGTGTCTTGTTGAATATCCTCCGCCAAAAAACGGTTCGTACACAACGTTTTTGCGTAGACCACATATTTTGTGGGGTTTATCGTGGAGGCGTTTGAGTCAACAAAAGAAACAAGGGTGTCTACGCCTGTTACGCTTTTGTGCTTAGTTGGCGTAAGTTTACTCCACCAAAATACATCGTTTTCTGAGTGATTTTCCAATGAAAAATACGGGCAAAGGCGTTTTTCTTCCCCGTTTGCTGCATCAATTGCGAAAACGTTATCAATTTGGTAAATCTCCATCGTGCGGTCCTTTTGAGCGTTCGGAGATAAGTGATAGCACGTTTGCTTTTTATCCCAAGAGATTGGGTCTGTCGTTACTTTGTGCAAATTTACAATTGGCGTACAATTCATTAATATGTCGCTTTTGTTTATCTTGCGTGTCCACTCACTTGTTGCGTTTTCTAAGGGGATTAAAATTTTTATTTCTCCAGTTTGAATGAAATTTCCATTACGAAGGTAACTCAAGAAATTTAAGTTTTTTACCTTAAAGAACATGAATTTCTCATAAAAATGGAAAAATTCTTGTAATAACTGATATGCATGCGTTTCGTGCGGAAGCGGCGGGATTCCCATTTCGTCGCGCTCTAACCCAAGAGGAACGAGCGAGCGTGGCAACATGGGAAGTGCGATCGCTTCGTCCTGTTTTACGCAATACATAAGGGATCGTGCAGAAAATATTGCTTGATAGATTTGCTTTTTAAATAAGACATCACTGATGTTTAAGTAAAAACATAGTTCATCTAATTCAAAGTTACTAAATAAACCGCTCCTACTTTTCAGTGTTAGTTCCAAAAAATAGGTTGCTGGCTTGCTGTGCTTTTCGTACCCAAATTGTATTGTGTTTGGTACTGGAACAAATTTGTAAGCACCATTTGTGACGATTGCTACGTTTTCAAGTGTTAGTGGAAATAATGTGATTGGATAGACGGTGCGGAATTTACAAATATTATTATCGGCAGAATACGCAAACAATTCCGTATGTTGCTTTACCTCAAATCCTTTCGGCGACGGCGCACTTCCGCCTGAATTTACTTTAAATTGCGCAATCGACATAGCCGGAAGGGGGCGGTTTATATGGGGAACGAGTACATCTAATAGAGCGTTTGTTACGTCCATTGCGACGTTATCTACATTGTGCTGTATGCGCGCCGTCAAAAATGCGAACGACTCAATGAGGCGCTCAACATGCGGGTCAGATGTTGTCGACCCGTCAACCTTTAGGCGCCCCGCTATGTTTGGAAAATCCTTCGCAAAGATAGCGCCCGCATCGCGAAGATAATTTAATTCGCGATAATAATAATCAAGAAAATCCCTATTTTCCACGTAAGCCTCCCCCACATTGATTTACGTATCAGTATACCAACTCCCCAAATGATTGCGCTTTTCTGAGTAAGTAAAACACTTACCATTATTCATCATATTTTCCACAATCTTTGGGGTCCCGGTTGTGCAGTTAATCCAATTATTGGATTAACGTTATATTTATTGTTCGTCTGGCGTTGGTTTAGTTCGCCTTTTGCGCGTCACCTTCTTTTTTCCTTCAACTTCACCTTTTTCTTTTGCATTTATACTTTCTTCATTAGTCTCTGTTGACTCATTACTTTTCGTTACTTGGGTTCCTGCTGTACTCACATCCTCAAGCGCACCTCCATAGGTTCCGGCTAGCAACTCTTTGTAGTCGCCAACTGCGTCGCTGCTTTTTTTCGCTGCGTCGCTCTTTTGGTCCGCAGGAGCATCGTCCGCTTTTGCATGCACCTTTCCTTTGGCGTCAGATTCTCCTCCGCCACCGCCGATTCCACCGCAATTTTCATTGCCGTCGCCACCACTCTTTCCGCCGTCGCTTCCGTTTTTACCACCGCTGCGCGCGCGTTCCCTTTGCTCCCGTTTCTCTGTTACACAGCAACATATTGCTGAGCAGCAACAGTTCGCATATATCTGTAACATCGTGCAAAATGGGTCAACTAACGGGTCAACCGCAGCAAACAGCGCAATCGTATTTCCCAAAGGAACCCCAAGCGGGTCAAGTATTCCGGTCATCAAAGAGTAATACAGCATTCCCCTTACCCCGGACGCCGCCAACGATGTTAATATGGATGCGAATATAATAAAGACGTACGACGTAAATGTTAGTTGCTCGTTAAATATATTTACAACGAATATCGTCCCAATGGAGTAGAAACATACCGTAGCAAACTGGCATAACGGCACCCCCAAAGGGATGGTCAACTCAACAGTTTGTTTATCAAAATTAAGCTTTTCCATTGCGTTCACAGCTTTTGGCACGCATATGATTGATGACTGCGTCGAGAACGCCATGAGGAGCGTATCCAGCATTCCCTTTATTGACTCTAGATATTTTAACTTTGAACACTTCCACAACAGAATGCTGCTCATAATCATGAGCCCAAATATAGCAGCAAGCATTGTTAATGCGAGACTTAATATCGTAAAAAATGTGGATTTACTAGTTGTAGACAACTGCGTAGCAAGCAAGCAAAATGACCCTAAAGGAAGAAAAAGTAAGACTTTCTCGTTTATTTTGTGGAATATCGGCAAAAAATCGCCAACTCCGGCCATTCTAATCTTTTTATCCGCACGCGACACAATTCCACATGCGACACTGAAGATCAAACAAAACACAATAATTTGCAGCATATTCGCGCTAGACAATGACCTAAATATATTGTTAGGAACAGTGTCCACCAAAAAGTCAACAATGCTTACGGACTGAACCTTTTCCACGTGATCATCCAGCGTCACCTCCCGTATTTTGTTGCCTCCGCTATTTTCCACAATTTTCACGATTTCAGGGTCAGACGACATGTTTTTCCCAGGCTGAACAATGTAGCCAGTACAAACAGCAAACACCCCAGCAAAAAGAATCATGGACCCAAACGTTATCAATATTGTTGATATGTACGAATTGGATGCCTTATGGGAAAGCAACTTCGTCATACTGCTCAATATCGTTATGCTTATGATCGGAATAACGGCGATTTGCAACAGGTTTGAGTAAAACGTCGCAATCGGACGCAACATAGGCGCTAGTTGCTGCTGGCAAAACCCCGCGTAAATCCCGCATGAGATACAAGCCAAAAGAAACAGCGGGTTTCCAACTATATTGGCTATTGCAATCTTTTTCATACAAAACCACCTACTTCGATGTTAATACAAAAATCCCATCCCAATTTTTCTTTGGTGGGTTTTCTTTAAAGGCATGACAACGCTCTATGTACATATTCACAACGTAGTCTTGTGGATAATCGTTCTTTAATCCTTCAAACAATTTCAACGCCTCCCCCCAACGCTGTTCTGTGTACAACTTAAATCCTTGCGCAAATCTGGTGCATAGGTCAACCTCCTCTTTTGATGGCAGAATTCTGCTATCCCCGGACATTTGCCCTACAAGCTCGTAAATTTTGACCCCTTCCTCTTTTCCTTTCACGGCAACAATGTCGACTGGACGGAACAAAAACCTTTCTGCCACTAGCTTGTGTAAGGATTCGCTTACCAATATTTTGGTTTTATATACTTTGTTTGTTCCTTCAAGGCGCGAACCAAGATTTACTCCGTCTCCCATTAATGTGTAATTTATTTTTTCATCCGACCCAATATTTCCTACAATTACGTCCGTCGTGTGAAGACCAATTCGTGTTATGAACGTAGGTTTCTTTTCCAACTCCCATTGGCGGTTTAGCTCCGTCAGGCGCTTCTGACACAGCAATGCAGCGTGGCAAGCGTTAAAACCGTGGTTTTTGTCAAGTGTTGGCGCGTTCCAAAAGGCCATAATTGAGTCACCAATATACTTATCAATTGTTCCGTTTGTTTCAACGATGATCTTTGATAGCTCATTGAAATAATCAGACAGGTGAAGGACAAGCTTATCTGCGGACATTTTCTCTGATATGGAGGTAAAACCCTGAATATCTGAGAAAAAAGTCGTAACTTCGCTCATTTTTCCGCCAAGCTTAACCTCCGTTCCCTTCATCATCAAACGCCGCACCAACACCTTTGGCACAAATTTCCCAAACGATTGCAAGCTTGATCGCATCGCAGCAATTGCTTCTATCATCATTTTTATTTCCGCAATATTACTGTGGATCTCAAGTGGTTCCGTTTCGTAAAACTCTTTCAAGCGCTGAGTCTCGCGAGCAATTGCTATAATTGGCGCGGATATACGTTTCGACAGGTAAAAGGTTACGGACGTAGCAATTAGCGCAACGAACAAGATTATAAAAATCTCATTCTTTTGCATATCTTCGATGTTCTTTGCGAAGTCCGACTTCGGCACAACTATGCCCACGATCCAATCCAAGCTATCCCCATCCGAAATAGGCGTAAACTTTGCCAAATAAGTTTCCCCGTTGAATTTAAACTGTAGCTCATCTTTATCTGGATGGTCCTTGTGCATTTGGAATGCCATTTGGATTTGTCGGTCTGGAGCCTCAGACACGGACATAAGGCTGCGCTGGGAATTATAGCCGTTGCCTCGGTCTTGTGAATTGCCATTGGGATAGGCCACAATTTGTCCGGAACGGCTTACAATGAAAGCGATTCCTCGATCAGATATTCTTTGATTTTGCATAAACTCTGCTAAGTCATCTAGCAGCAAATCAACCCCAATTACGCCGGCCATCTTCATTATGCGTCCGTCATCCGATACATAAACGGGAATTGCCGCTGTTATGCCCATGCTGGTCGTTCCTGAGAATGCGTAAATATCTGTCCAAACGAACCCGCCTTTCTGTTCTGCAAGCGTAAACCACGGACGAGTCCTCGCGTCAAAGTTTAATATTTCGTTTTTTTCCTCTCCGGCTAATGCGCCATCATCGTTGTAATATTGCCATAGCTCAATCCCTTGGGCTTGCGACCGGTCCTGAATCTCTAGCAAAAACCTAATATTACTTGGAAGGGCTTTATCCGATTGGCTCACATATTTCGCGCCAGCCTTACGGCGCTCCACCCCAAGGAAGTTCCCGTTAGTAAGTCCAACGTAGATGTTGTCAAAGTGCGCATATAACTTAAGGCTTTGGATGAGACACTCTTGGATTTGCTTGCTAGTGAGGCATGACGTGTTTTTTAGGTCAATCAGGGAGTGGCACAACATTACGACCTTTTGGACATCGTCAAGGTATCTTTTGGTTCGCGTATGAATGCTGTCGGAGCTCTGAGACATAGAGTGGCGCGCAAACTCAAGTGACACAATATTGTTTGACCGATATGTAAAAGACAGCGTTATTAGATTTTCGAAGACGAACAAAAGTATAAAGCTTGATATAATATCATACTGAAGCTTACGTTCAGAAAAGAATGTGTAGACCTTTTGGAACAAAGCTACATTATTTATATTGTACTTCTGCATACACAGACCTCATCAATAATTAGTTATCAAGCTTACATTCGACATTATTCGTTTCTATATAGTTGTTTACAAAATGTAATAACTGCGGTGCACACCTTGATACTCCGACTACCATTAAGTCGTACCGGTCCTTCAATATAACGGGGTATAACTCCATAGTTTGTACTGAGGCAAGCTGCTGTTTTATTTCGATTTCGTCACTAATAGTGCCCATAAACTCTTTCGACAATATCCCTTCTATTATCTTTTTCCACGATGGAGTGGCGGAAACCTCAGAGTTTGGAAACATAGACAACGCGGATGTTACGTACGAAGTGCCTTCTTGGACCAATAGTTTGCGGTTCTCGTATTTTGAAAAAATCTCCCTTAGGCTCATGCACCCTTTTCCTCCTGCCCTTGCGACTAACACTCGGTTTAGCAGCATACATTGACGAATCTTGGCATACGGAGCCGAGCAAAAGATCTTGGTAGCTCGTTCTGGCGTCGACGTTAAGTTAGACAGTATTATGTCGATTTTTCCGTCAAGCAAGTAAGTAATAGTTTGATCCCAGTCTGGCACTTCTACTATTACAAGCTTCACTTGCAGCGCTTTAGCCAAACCGTCAGCTAAATCTACGTCAAAGCCCTCGTATTTGCCATCTGCGGTTTTAACGTGAAATGGCGCCTGGTCAACAGGGCACATTCCTACGCGCAAGGTTCCGCGAGCCAAAATATTTACTATATCGGGGGCTGCACCGCTTAGTTCTGGCGGGGTATTTCCTTTTTCCACTGGATGAACTTCGCCAGCTGGTGGAGGGGAGGGCGGAGACTCTTTGGCTGCAGGTGTAGCGGCTTTGGCAGGCTCAGCTTTAGGTGCAGGCGTAGCGGCCTTGGTAGGTGCAGTGCATTGAGCTGCAGGTGTGGCGGCTTGGGCAGGTTCAGCTTTAGCTGCAGGCGTAGCGGCTTTAGCAGGTGCAGTGTCTTTAGCTGCAGGTGTGCCCGTTTGAGCAGGTGCAGTACTTTTAGCTGCAGGTGTGGTGGCTTGGGCAGGCTCAGCTTTAGCTGCAAGTGCAATATCTTTGACAGGTTCGGCTTGAGCCGCAGTAGCAGGTTCAGTAGCTTGAGCAGCAGGTGCCGCATCCTTAGTAGGCTTAGATAGCACAGGAGGCGAGGTATTCGTAGCGGGCGCAAACGTCTCATCAAAGTCAACGACTTCTAGATCTGCTTCCTCATACGCCTCCATTTGAACAGCACTACCAACAGCCCCTGCAGATGCTTCCTTATCCGCGTATGTTTCACCCGTCTCAGTTGCCATAATTGCCTCAGTTTCATTCTTATCAAAACCATGGCAATACGCGACCCCTCCTGTAAGAATCAGGATTACTAACATGAATAAACGCTTGATTTTGACCATTTCGCGAAACAAAAACAACATACACTGTCTTCCACATAGTAACATCTCGTTTGTTAATTTTTAGTTAACACAGAAATGTTTGTTGCATTTATTAAGCATTTTTTTTATGCGTCTGTGTGGTGTATACTCAAACGCGATCAAATACCGGGTTTTTATTGCGAGTAAAAACGAACGCGACTTCAATGAAACACTAGTCTTTATTGTCATCGCGGAAATCCATGGTTTTATCGCGTTTGAG
>JAISRQ010000034.1 GCA_031273545.1 Holosporales bacterium | reverse complement strand
ATTGCGAACCAGAAACTGAGGAATCATACGTTTGTTCCTCCAAGAACTTCGTAATCTTTCGGGGAGTGGGTTTAGGACGCATTTATGGGGAGATGCTGGCAGATATAGTCGTTAAGAATCGCACGCGTTTGTTCTGTCTTGCCGTCAGCAATATTTTGGGAGTGGGTCTACATTGAAATGAAAAAAAATAGATTCATTTGTCCTTTCCCCCTATATTAACGGTTTATTAAACATGGTACCATTTTTGCTAAGAGAGGGCTGTTTTGGGATGCGCCTTTGTACATAAGAATTTTTTCATCGCTAATGATTTTAGCCATTTGTACAAGATGTAACTTTGTGAAATCTGGGCTGGGGTTTGATCATAATGGACCCAATGAGTTCGAGGTTATCCCGTTGGCTCCACTAAGTATGCCTAATGGGTACGACCAAACTCCGTCCAAGGAAAAACAACAAACGGCGAGTAAATCACGGCGTGCGTCGGAGGAATCTGTCAAAGCGACCAATCTTTTGATTAATGCGGAAAATTCCCCGAACATAGTCGTTGACTACGAGAATCCGATGTTTGATGAAGAAAAGGATGATGCACATAACAAACGCCAAAAAAAGGATGCACAAAGAAAAAGAGAAGAAGAGATAGCGAAGGAAAAAGCTAGACGTGAAAAGCTGCAGGCTGAGGAAGAATTAAATAGGCGAATAAAGGAAGTCGAAAAAGAAACAGAATTGCTTCGGCAACGCGTCAAGGAAGCAGAAGTCATTGCGCAGAAGGCAGCAGAGCAAAAGGCAGCAGAGGTTGCTGCTGCGATAACGAAGCAAGTCGCCGAACAGCGGGCAGCAGAAGCTGTAGCAACTCGGGCAGCCGAACAACGGGCAGCAGAAGCCGCCGCCGCAGCTGTTGCAACTCGAGCCGCCGAACAACGAGCCGCGGGCGCAGCAGCAGTCGCTGTAGCTAAGCAAGTGCCAGAACAACAAGCGGGTACGCTTGCCACAACTAAACTGGGTGCGACGCAACAGGTTGCTGAAGTTTCTGCGCAATCAAAACGTTCAAAAGCTCGACACGCGGATAAAGTCGCCACTGTTACGTCTACTCTCTCATTAAATGATTGCGGTCCTTCTAATCAAGCGAATACGTCTGATTATTCAACTCTTGGTTCGCATTCATCGGGGACTCCGGTGCCTGCAGCGACGCAAATGCCAAACGAAAAGACAGAAAATAACAAAATATTTAGGGCTGCTGTTGATGAGGTCGAATATAAAAATGTTGCTCAAACATCTGAGTCTCGTGTACAGAAGGTATTGACTAAGGAGGAACAAGAAGAGCTAGAATTCGAAAACGCAATGGAAAAATCTCGATTGGAGGAGGAAGCCAGAGAAAAAGAATTGCTAAAGCACGACCGAAAACGCAAAAAAGTAATAAAAGTGCAACCAGCTCCAGTCAAAAAGACCGTGACCGTCGTGGCTTCCCCTTCTCCGCAATGGACAACCGTTTCAGAGCGGCAAATTTTGGAATCCAAAAATCTGATAAAAAAGGTGCAGCGAATACCGGAACCACAAATCGTTCAGCGTAAAGAAGAGCCACAACCAGAGCCGGTCGGGGAGCCGCTTCCTCCTGTTATTCAGATATTGGAAGAGAACCTTGACCCCCATCAAGATAAGAACGCAAGGGCGTCTGCATCAACTCGCATCGGTAATGACTTCGCTTCTACACCATCTTCTGTGCCCGTTTCTGCTCAGATTTCTGCAGTTTCCGCGTCCTCATCCGCATCCTCAAGGAGCACGGCCCTCGCACAACCGTCGCTCGGCTCACTTGCCTCGTCATCGTACGGGTCAGCCGCGTCGAAAGGCGCAAACAAAAAAGCGAGGAATATCAAGTCATTCCCGGACAAAAAACTTGGAGCTACTTCTGGGGCTCAAAATGTTGCGGACAAAGAATTGAAGGATCGTGCGCGTTTGCTTGCTCCAAAAGTTCGTGATCTTTTGGGGAATGGGTCTAGTGGGGGGCAAGTCGATGGTGTGAAAAAAACTCCGCCTTATTCTGCGCCACAACCTTCTGTATCAAAAAACCCTCCACCACCTGTACGTACGACAAACGTTACGAAGAAGAAGGTTCGCCCTAATCGTAGAGTGAGGCGTCGCGTGAAAAACAAGCGGCGTCCTGTAGTTAGGCAGACCAAGCTTCTCAAGAAATAAGAAAAGTCTGTTGAAAGAGTAAGAACAAGTCTGTGGGTCTATTTAAATAATCATGCGGACAGGTTCTAATTCTTGATGCAGCAGTCCCTTACACTTTCTTCGTCTTTGTTATTCAAATCTTGGACCCCAGATTGCGGACCAGAAGTCAAATAATCACAAGCGTTTGCTCGCCTCAAAATTCCGTAATCTTTTGGTGAGTTAATATGCCTTTTCTTCACTCGGTAGATGTGTTTACAATAACCTGTGTTTTTTTAATTGTATGGATGCGTTATGAATAATAAGCCTATTAAAAGTTTTAGCTGCGGAAATCTCTGCTTTGCCTTGTTTTATTTTCTTTCCGGAGCAGTTATTGATGTATGTTTTTCTGACGATGAACTGTGTGATCCGTCCGATCCCTACAAAGATCGGGCAGATGCAGGCTTTGTTAATGCTCAGCTAGATTATGCCTTCCGCCTGACATATGGGGTAGAGGTGCGTCAAGATATAGTTGCTGCTGCAAATTATTTCAAGAAAGCAGCGGATGAAGGTGATGCGTACGGAGAATATCATTATGGCTACTGCTTAGAGCTTGGAATAGGCGTAGATCTCGATTTAGCTGAAGCCGCGAGTTACTATAAGCGGTCAGCAGATAATGGGTGCGCCCTTGGAGGATATAATTACGGGTACTGCTTAGAGCACGGGAAAGGGGTTGATGTGGATTTGTCCGCCGCTGCTAATTATTACAAAAAGTCAGCAGAACAAGGAAATGCTTATGGACAATATCATTATGGATATTGCTTAGAGAATGGACTTGGCGTCGCGAAAGACCCAGCTGCAGCTGTTGAGTACTATAGGAAGTCCGCTTCGCAAAGGAATCCGTTTGGTGAGTACTCTTATGCGAGCTGTTTAGAGTTGGGAACGGGAGGGTGTGAAGTTAACCTAGCGGATGCGGCGATTTTTTACAAGCGGGCGGATAATCATGGAGTTAAAGGGGCTAGAAATCGCTTTTATTCCGTCTTTACGAAAATAAAATAATACCCCCGCGACGTAGCTTTCTTTGCGAAAAAATGGTAAAAATAGGGGAGCCCTCCTCGTAGAACTGAGCAAAATCAAGAGATGTCAGGAAAAAATTTAGAATTATTTTCGCAAACGAGTGATGTAAAAGTTGTGTCTCTTGAAGACGAGATGAAGGGGTCGTACCTAGATTACGCCATGAGTGTAATTGTGTCGCGAGCCCTTCCGGACGTTCGTGATGGGCTAAAACCTGTGCATAGGCGCATCCTTTTCGCAATGAACGAGATCGGTAACGATTATAATAAGCCGCGCAGAAAATCCGCAAACGTCGTCGGTGAAGTCATGGGAAAATACCATCCTCACGGCGATAGCGCTATCTACGACGCAATGGTCCGCTTGGCACAAGATTTTAATATGGGGATCCCCTTGGTTGATGGCCAGGGAAACTTCGGGTCAATGGACGGCGACCCTGCTGCTGCTCCTCGCTATACAGAGGCGCGCTTAAGTCGAATTTCCCGCGAGCTTTTGGATGATATAGATCGCGATACTGTAGATTTTCAACCAAACTACGATGATACGAAAAAAGAACCTACCGTTTTACCTGCTAAGTTTCCAAACTTACTAGTAAACGGAACAAACGGAATTGCTGTCGGGATGGCAACATATATTCCTACGCACAATTTAGGAGAGGTAATTGACGCGTGTTGTGCGTTAATAGACAACCCAGATTTATCTGTCGAAGAATTAATCAAATACATTCCAGGCCCGGACTTTCCTACTGGCGCAATGATAATGGGGCGTGGCGGCATATATAAGGCGTACCAAACAGGGCGCGGTTCAATCATGGTCCGTAGCAAAACTCACACCGAGGATATTCGTGGCGGCCGTGAGTCTATCGTCATCACAGAGATCCCCTTCCAAGTAAACAAGGCACGCATGGTCGAGCGCATAGCCGACCTGGTAAAGGACAAGATCATCACGGACATAAGCAACATTCGCGATGAATCTGACCGCGAAGGGGTGCGCGTTGTTGTCGAGCTAAAGAAGGATGCCGTAGCGGATGTCGTGCTTAACCAGCTATATAGATTTTCGCCCGTTCAAACGAGCATTAGCTTCAACATGTTAGCTCTCGTATACGGACGCCCCGAACAGCTGTCTTTAAAGAGCATCCTTAGCGCGTTTTTGGCGTTTCGTGAAGATGTCGTCCTTCGCCGGACTCGCTTTGAGTTAGCGAACGCGCGCGAGAGGGCACATGTTTTAATGGGGTTTGCTACAGCTCTTGCGAACCTAGATGAAGTGATTCTGCTGATCCGTAGTGCTCCGGATCGGGCTGTTGCTAAGCAGCAACTGTTAGATCGAAAATGGAATGCGGAGGATATTGTTCCGTTACTTAGTTTGGTTGATGATTTAAACGATCCAGAACAAGGATATTATAAGTTAAGTATTCCCCAAGCGGATGCAATCCTTGAGCTGCGTTTACATAGGTTGACTGGACTTGAGCGACAAAAAATTCATGACGAACTCTCTGAGTTATCAAATACAATTGCGCATTTACTTGGTTTATTGAATTCTCGAGAAAAGATTCTTGATGTAATAAGAGGGGAGCTTTCTGACGTAAAAAGTAAATATGCCAGGCCTCGCCGCACGGTAATAGAAAACTCCGCAGCAGAATGCGAAGACGAAGACTTGATTCAGCGCGAAGATATGGTCGTGACCGTAAGCTTAGAAGGGTTCATTAAGCGCGTCCCATTGGATACGTACCGTTCTCAGAAACGGGGCGGTCGCGGTCGTGCTGGCATGAGTACAAAAGAAGAGGACGTAGTTAACGACATTATTGTAGCGAATACTCATAATAATATTTTATTCTTCTCAACTCTTGGCAAAGTTTATTCTTTGAAGACTTACCAGCTTCCTCTTGGTGCACCGCAATCCAAAGGGAGGGCCATGGTGAATTTGTTTCCTCTTAGTGAAAATGAGAAAATATCCACAGTATTAATCGTTCCTGACGACGAGGATAATAGCGATAAGTGCTTGATTTTTGCAACATCATTGGGAAATGCTCGTCGGAATAAACTTTCTGACTTTGCCAGGATTGCAAGCAACGGAAAGAAGGCTATGCGCTTGGATGAAGGGGAACTGTTGATTGGGGTAATGATGGCGTCCGAGACGGATGATGTGTTTATTTCCACAGCAGGTGGGATGGCCAATCGTTTTCCTGTTACAAGCATACGTGTGTTTTCTGGGCGCGACTCTAATGGAGTTAGGGCGATTCGCTTGGATGATGGGGACGTGGTTACAAACCTTAGCATCATTAGTTCTAACAGTATTTCTGCAGAAGAGCGTGAAGCATACTACCGCTTATCGTCAAAGTTAAAGGCGGAAAATGCGCCAGAGCCAGACGGGCTTCCAGATTTGTTTGACATGGGGGACAAGGATGAGCTTGCGCCAATCTCAGATAAACGATACGCAGAGTTAGCCCAGAAGGAGCAGTTTATATTGACTGTGACCGAAAACGGGTTTGGAAAGAGGACGTCAGCGTATGCATATCGGACGACAAACCGTGGGACGAAAGGGGTCGCTAATATAGTGATGAACAAACGTAACGGCAACGTGGTGTCGTCATTCCCTGTGAAGGAAAGCGACGATGTGATGCTTGTGACAAACTTGGGGCAGTTGATTCGTTGTCCTGTTAAGGATATTCGCATTACGCGACGTACCGCACAGGGGGTCATCATATTTAAAGTCGGGGAGAATGAAAAAGTCGTTGCAGTGAGCCGAGTTGCAAATGATGCGAGTGAGTTTGATGATTGAGGCGAGTGGTTTTGACAATTAAGTCAGTGCAGTTTCGCCCACTTTCCAAATGATTGCGGCGTTTTGAGCAGGTCGTGTGATTCTTTTATTCCTGGTCTGCATTCCATTCATTCTAGCTCTTATCAGAAAAAACGTGTATCTCAGAAAAAAAGATGTCAGACTCCTTGACGTGGAGACCTAATTCGAGTTCAGTACTTGCATGCGAAAGAAAAAGTCAAAAGCAAAATCACGGACATTTGTCATCTATGCCTTTACAAGTAGTGTAGGAGTGGCGCTCGCGTTCGCTGTATATTTTTGGTGGAGCAACATTTCACGCGAATTCGCTAGCGTTCTGCAACCACATGCGATTGCGGCCAAGTGTGGTTTTGTCATGAAGGACGTTGTTGTGTTTGGACGGTTTCGCACCAATTCAGACGATGTCCTTGCTGCAGTCGGGGTTACTGCTGGACAGTCGATCTTTTTATGTAACCTCAAGGAAATTCAGCAACGCCTTCTAAAATTGGCTTGGGTACGTGAAGCATCCGTTAGGCGGTCAATTAGCGGTGAGTTGTATATATTCATAACTGAGCGCGAGCCGATTGCAATATATCACAGTGGACAAAAGTTTTATTTAGTGGATAAAAATGGTTCATTAATGGACACAAGAATAGAGCCGTGTTTTCGTGGCCTTCCTATTTTGTCTGGGGCCAACGCAGAGAAAGCAGCGTGTGGCATATTGCAAAAATTGCACGCGTATAAGCTTGTTCGCGCGAATATCTCCGCTATGCAGCTCGTTCAAGAGCGGCGGTGGAACTTGAAGCTGAATAATGGCGTAGAGGTCAAGCTTCCTGCGCAAAACGTAGACAGAGCGTTAAGGGTTTTAGAGAAATTAATTCGCGATGGACAGGCGTCGTCCGGAGATATTCGCGTAATAGATTTGCGTTTTGGAAGCAAACTTATTCTAAAATATTCGGATTCAGGCAAGGCGTATTTGAATGCGCTCAAAAAAACAAAGTCAGTATAATTTGTGTTGTCACGCGTTTGATTATAGTACGTTAATTAAATATTAACCACTTCATAATATAATATATAAAGAGGGTAAATAATTCTTTCACGGGGAAATATGAAAATGAGTATGCTAAACAAATATCTATATCTAACTTTGATAACAGCTTCTGTTTGTGTTGCGGGGCATTCTGGCGACACTGTTTTGGCCAACGCGGCAGGGTATTCCAGTAATTCGAGTCTGTCGGAGGCAACTCCAATCCCTGGACTTGCAACCCAGCTATCAGATTTGCTTTTTGAACAAATTGTTGTTTCTGGAATCGTCGGTTCGTTTTGGCATCCGTTACAAAAAGTTCAAGAAGGGTTGGGCAACATAACAAACTATTCGGGGACGGACAAGGACTTTTGGCTAATGACGTTCAACCCAGATCACGCGAATGCACTTCGGGCTGGGCTGGAGGTCATAAGTAAGAGTTGTTGTCCGTTAAGCTGTTGCGGATATGGTGGACTGGACATCGTTCTTGAGGAGTTGACTGACGGAATGAAATGTGTTTCATCTGCAAGTCGGCACTTTTATAAGCAGATGCAAAAGATATCGAACGACCCAGGCTTTGATGAGGACGAAGGATGGAGGACGTCGCTTTCTACGTTTAGGAGACTTATGGTTGATAAGGCTGAGTTTGCAAAATCATCAATTTCAACATCGAATTTAAAAAAAATGAGCAAAATACGTTTGCTGCAAACACTAATGGATATCGTTGGTGACAACAGTTCTGATTTGGTTGGCGTTCAATCTCAGATTTCTGAAAAACTTTCTCAGATTTCTGAAAAACATTAAGTGCTGGGGGGCTGCTGTGAAGGCGAACCAGATACTGAGGGGGAGCAAGCGTACATCGGTACAGACAGCCTAATCCTTTTTTAGGGGACCTGCTACCGTACACAAATGCCAAACGTGAGATTTACGGCGTTCGGCTGTGTGATTTTTATTAAGCGGGGTCGCGTGAATACTGGGTGTTTTGAACGCAAACATTTGCTTTTTTCACTTCATCCCCCAGTATTCATTGAAGCGCCTCCACTGCGTTCCGCTAAGATGCTCCGTTGTACCTACGTCTAAACAACTTGCGAACACGGCGCAACGATTCTGCTGCTTCTCGTGCTTTGCGGACAGAGGGCTTTTCATAAGCTCGCTTTAGCTTCATAATGCGGTATACTCCTTCGCGTTGCATTTTCTTTTTCAAGATGCGCAAGGCTTGCTCTACATTATTGTCTCTAACTGAAACTTCCACTACAATCACCCCCTTTTCATATTAACTGGCTAACATAACTTCTTAAGTGTAGCAAAAAATAGAATGAGTTGACAGTAGTCAAAAAATGAGGAACAAAAACAAATTCACCCAAATGTTTCTTGTCGTTAGCAATTTTGTTACAATCACTGTTGTCATTGTTACAATATTTTGAGCTTTTATGAATTGGTTAACAGAATTTGTTCGACCAAAGATCCAAGCATTAATGGAAAAATCACAAGATACCCCTGAAGATTTATGGGTGAAGTGTCCGAAGTGTGAACAGATGATTTTTCACAGGGAGCTGCAAGAAAACTTGCGCGTTTGCCCGAATTGCCTGTATCACATGCGATTATCGTCAATTGAACGGCTAAATTTGTTGTTTGATAATCAGCAATACCAGATGATCCCGCTACCAAAAGTTCAAGACGACCCAATAAAGTTTAAGGATTCCAAGCGCTACGCTGACCGCATAAAAGACTCCAGGGCCAAGACAAAACAGCACGACGCAATATCCGTGGCCGTTGGGAACATAAACGAAAAGAATGTCGTCGTTGCGGTTATGAATTTTGAGTTTATGGGCGGCTCTATGGGGCTGTTTGTCGGGCACGCATTTTACGCTGCGGTGGAGTTGGCCACAGATCAAAAATTACCATTTATCGTTGTGACAGCTTCTGGGGGGGCAAGGATGCAAGAGGGCATATTGTCGCTTATGCAGATGCCGACCACAGTGATTGGCGTGGAGTTGATGCACAATTCTAGATTGCCATATATCGTTGTGTTGACGGACCCGACGATGGGCGGGGTTAGCGCGTCGTTTGCCATGCTTGGTGATGTGGCACTTGCGGAAAGTGGCGCGCTGATAGGGTTTGCCGGCCCGCGAGTGATCGAGGAGACCATAAAGCAAAAGCTTCCAGAAGGGTTTCAGCGGGCAGAATTTTTGAAGGATCACGGCATGGTCGACATAGTGGTGTCGCGCAAGGCTCTGAAGGATACACTTGGGCGCATACTTGGGGTGCTAGCATAAGTGGGAAGGCTGTGTGATTATGTATATACGTGGGGGGCCTAATTAATGAGGATCGTAAATTGAAGAATATATCGGGTCCCCAAATATTGCGCTCAGTAATGAGCTAGGTACGCGTGGGTGTGTAGTTGCATTAGAAGCAAATCAATAGGGCGATAAGGTAGCTTTTTTACTATATGGAGGAAGTGTGAATAGTGTTCTCATCTTTTTAAGTGCGTATTTATTAGGAAATGTTGCTGGGTATTCTATGCAACCGATAGTGGAGTACCCGCGCAAGAGAGGTGTTGTGCACAAGCAATCGAAAAAAAGGCCCGCTGTTCATAAAAAAAAGGCAACTCCTCCGCCTCGGAATAATCAACAGGTTTCTCCGCCGCTTCCACCACCACCGCCGATCAATATCCAGCCTGAACCTGAGCCACGAAGCAAAACGGAAATACAGCTTGAGCACGTAAAGAATGAATTAATCGGCTTAGAAAACAAAAAACGCGCGCTTTTGGAGGAATTTGCACAAAAACAGGCGGCATTTGCGGCAATGTTGCCTTCTGCCAACGAAAACAAGCCTCAGCAGTCGATCTTGTTGGCGATTTCATCTAAGTCTTTGGATGACTTTGTGCATGGGGCGGTTATGTTGAATTACGTAAATGCATGCATTATGCAGCGAAATCAAGCGTATATAAACTTAGTGAAAAGCATTCATAACGCTGATGTGAATATACAGAACTGTAAGAAAACTGAGATCGCCCTTGTTGGATCGTCTGGGTAAGGGGGGAACTAGAGTGTTTTCCTACTCGACGATCTTTTAAACATTTACCGCATCATACCCATCATAGGATTCATCATACCCATGCCTCCCATCATGCCCATGCCACTCATCATTGGGTTCATCATGCCTCCCATGCCGCCCATCATTGGGTTCATGCCCATGCCGCTCATCATGGGGTTCATGCCCATGCCACCCATCATGGGGTTCATGCCCATGCCACCCGTCATGCTCATCATAGGATTCATCATTCCCATGCTTCCCATCATGCTGGTTGCTGCATTTACTACTGTCGTTACGAAGTTTAGCATCATAGGGTTACTTGACAGGGTAGTCATAAGATTCATTAGCGCAGGATTGTTCATCATCATCATAGGGTTCATGCCCATGCCGCCTCTCATGGGGTTCATGCCGCCCATCATAGGGTTCATGGCAGCCATAGGCGCGGCTTTGTTATTTTGGGCTGCTATTCCTTGCATTGCGCCCATCATGGCTCCCTGGGCGGGGTTTCCGCCTGTAACGGCTGCAGCTCCTGCGCCAACGAGAGCGTTTCCGACTGGGCTTTTCAATACGCTTGATGCCGCTTTTCCTATTCCACTAACCAAGCTTCCTAATGAATAACCCGAGTCCATAAGGCTAATAAAAACTAGTGATGTCAAAATTTTAATTACTGTTTTCATATTATTTGCCTTTCCTAGCTTATATTATAATACTGACATAAAAATATTAAGTTTTATTTAACCGGGGCCCTAAATAAGTACTATCATAACAATATATGAACTATAGGTAGCTTATTTTATACTGGATGTGACAATATAGAGCGAATGATCTAGATACACGCATTCATTTTCGGTTCGTAATTTTTGGGACCTTGATCTAGGCGATGCAACTCATTCCGGAGAGATCGTGCTGCACTTTCGTTGCGCTTTACCATAGTATGGTCACACGGGGAGGCGTATTTTAGATCTAAGTATTATGCTTGAAAATATTGGAACAGTTCCAGGACCTACTGTTTGAGTCCTTCTACGAAGAGCCGTCCCTACATTTTGTTGCCCTATTCCTTGCAGGTTTTGTGTTCCTTAATTGCTAGAGCAACAATGCGCATACGCAGTCCAATAAGTCCTCCCCCCGTTCTTATCTTCTACTGCCTTATTTTCGTACTCCTTGTTGGCTCCAAAAGGTCTCAAGCATCTGAAGATTTTTATGTACAGCGTTTAATGACTTTACATTTGGAAAAACGTCCTTTATTCCTTCAGATTGATTCGTGATTAGCTCATCGATCTTGTTGTAAATCTGCTGCCCTTTCTCAGACAAGCGCACATAAAGCGACCTTTTGTCGTGCGCTGACGGGGTTTGTACGATATAACCTGCCTGAATAAGCTTTTTCAGGTTATACGAAACGTTTGACCCCTGGTACATCCCTCTGGATGTTAATTCTCCAACGCTGACCTCTTGGTCCGCGATGTTATAAAGCATGAGCGCTTGGACATTGTTTATGTCGTGTATTTTCGTCTTGTCGAGCTCTCCCTTAATAACGTCGAGAAAGAGCTTATATGAGCGCTCTATACAATTTGCGATGTCGTAATATAATGTCTTCATTTTACTTGCAAAATTTTCAAACCCTTTAATTTTAATATATATCTAAACGTGTTAAATTTCCACTAATAAACCCGAATATTTTTCAAGTAGAAGAAAAAAAATATTTAAGGTAGGAAGTAAAGGCACAAAATGTTTACTCTTAATAAAGACGGAACGCGTTAAGATTACATAACAGGGGGATAATGGCATTAATGATATGGACTTGACAAAGGTTTCTTTAATCGTAGTATACATGCAGTTGCTGTGTCCGTGCTTTGCGGGTGATATAACGCAGGTGCAGGCTGCTATTGGCGTGATTGGAGTGTCTGGGGACACGGACGACACGTTGTGGGCAAAACTCAAGGCTTATCGCGATCTGTGCTCTCCGGGGGAACAGGAACTTTTTGGGGCGTACAATAGCGTTTCTCCAAAAACAATTTTTGGGCGCGTAAATTTTATTATGGATTTGTTGCGTGCGGCAGAGGAGGGGGCAGAGAGTGTTCCAGCGGATTTTATTGGTCGCTTGGAAAATAACGAGGATTCTCTTCTGAAGTATTTGGATCAAGGTGACTTTGCTGTAGGAAATTGGTTTGATCATTCAAATTCTTGTTTTGGAATGTTGCATGAACTATCCAGCATCCTTTTGCGGGGAATTCAATTTAGCGAGGATAGTTGCAGCAATGAACTTTGTAAAGTTGCGCAATCCCTTATTACACAGACGCTTCCATATGCGGATGCGCCTACGGTTTCGGCATGTGCAGGCTTAGTTGAGGCGATTAACGCGGCGGTGCAAGGGGGTGGTGCAGTAAATCCAGACAGTCCATATAGGCAGAGCTTGTACAATTTGTTCTCTCTGTTGTTCCCCTTGTACATAGATATCGCAATTGGAGAGGACAAGGCTCCGCCAAGTGCGCTTCCGTCTGCACCGCTGTTTGCAGCTTTCAACGCGAATAAGGAGAGCAGCTTTCCCGACGTTGCGTCTTTTGTAGAGGAGCGCCTGCACCGCTTGAAAAACATGCACCCCTTGTCACTAGAGCAATTTGCTGATTTTGTTAGGTTGACGCGCTGTGACGGTGAAACGTCTTTGTCATCATGTCTATTAGGGGAAGTTGGGTCCCCTTTTAACACGGAAACATGCGAGGATCGGACGTTCTTTACAATTTTTAACGAAGTTGCGCAACGTTGTTATTCGGCGAAGGAAAAATTTAAAATCCTAATAGACACCATCGGTGCTACGTCGAACACAGAAAAGAACGAAACAGTGTTTGGGTCCGTTGCGTCGGTTTTACATGAGCTGGAGACATGTCCTGCTTCGACGTACAAAAGGAAGTGGATCGGGGAAAAAGGGGGGACAGGGTTTTCGCTTTTTTCAAATTTGGAGGAGATCCTGGGGAGGCTGAGCGTGGTGGAGGGCGAATTTGATGACGCGGCCCTTTTTGAATCGAGTATTGACGAATTTATAAAGCTGATAGGAATATATGGCGATACGAATAATTCGTCATTGTTTGGGGCGATATATTATTTGAAAGGCTGTGAGGACTTCGCTTCTTTTTCGGATGCATTTGGTTTTGAGGAGGGGGGAGGCAATTCGTGCTTTTACTACATAAATTTGCTGAAGAAGCTGACGGCGCCAACGCTATTTCGAAATCAGGCACAGTTGCCGAATTTAACGTCGGAGATTTTGGCCCACTTATTTGGGGGTAATGCCGCGGGAAGCGGCGCGGGTGGCGGTGCGGAAAGCGGCGAAGGTGGTGGTGCGGAAAGCGACGATGTGGCTGAATTTGCGCGATGTTCCATAAATCTGGATTGCGAGGCGCGTTTAACGAACTGGATCCTTCCACAGCTGCGTGGCCTGTATAACATATTGCAGTACCAGGACGCTGAGGTGTTTTCTTTTATTGGGAACCCATGGGATAACGACATGGATAAGTTTACGATATCTTCACGGATCCACAGGCTAATAAAGCATTTGCAAACGTCTAAAGATTTTGACGCTCTGCGCGTCGTTGATGCTTGTCTCCTCTACCCGTTACTGTTTCACGGGGAAAATTCGTTACAATCAAAAATATACGAAATCCACACCAAGGTTACGCACACTCTGCCTGGGATTAAGGACGTTGTTGGTACAGTCACCAGCTTAGACAACAGTATGTTCGGGCTCGTCAACAAGTGCTTGCGCTTATTTGAGGCGGAGCCAATCTTGCGGCTGATGTTCTATAACGCAAATAATCCAGAGCTTAGTGGGGGTATCACTAAAAACGTGCTCAAGGTTTGTGAAAATTTTGCGAATAAGGCTGATGACCTTTCCTCTCTTATATCTATTATTGGAAATACATACGAACCGCATAAGGCAAAAATAAATACGTTAATTGATGTTATTGCGTATATTTACGAAATATTTGGCACAATGTCATCTTTGCTAACGTATGAAGAGCTAGTTTCCGACACAGAGTTGATTCTAGGCGAGGGAAAAAGTTTACTTCAACAATCAAAAGATATCGCGGTAACTAATAACCGGGCGAACGTTACAGGAATAACAGGGTATGCGTCGGGCGATACTCCTGGGCAGATGTGGAGTAGTTGTCGCTCCATTTGTAAAGGGTTTTACGCGCGTATACACTCAATTCTTACTAATGCGGGTATTTTAGACGAGTCCGTGAACGCGGGCGAAATGACTTCCCATTTTTCTACTTTTTTATCAAATTATCAGTCAAAAATGCAAGTAATGAGTTTATTCGCAAGTACAGCCTTAATCGAACGAAATAAGTGTGGCATAGACGAAATTATAGTGAATTTATTTCAAAATAGTTGCGTTCCCCAGGGGGAGTTTACGGATTTCGCCCAGTTACTCGAATCTGAACATGTCCCGCTGTACAACAGCATTTATTTTAAAATACAATCACTAAACCTAGAAAAAGATGCGTTACTTGAAACTAATGCACAGTCGTTGCAACAACTTGACGACGAAATAACGAAGCTTATACACGTTTTCTTTGTAGAACCACACCTTCGTTATTTGACGATTCAAGGGCACGACATATTTGACCCAAGTGGACGCGCAGTTCCGAATACTGCGTACCTTTCTGGTGTGGAGCTGTTGCGTAAAATCACGGAATCTTTTCCCTCGTTGGAGTCGTTTAATTTTGCAAAAGAATTAATCGGAAGAGCGGACGACGATGTATCAGATGCATCGTTAAAGAACATTACTGTGTATGGACGCTTTAATGAGATTATGCGGATGTTGTCGTCCCCATCGTTCTTTTTATCTTCTACAGAGTCATTAACGGACGTTACGTCAAAGCACTGGTGTTTTACAATTACAAAAGTTATAGGAAGTGGTTACGACGCTAATTCGTCAGCTTCAGATGCAACATTGTTTAGAACATTGAGTAAAGTTATTTCGCTATTTGGGGAGGCAAACGTTGAAGAATTCCAAGAATTGACTAGTAAAATCATAGGTACCAGGGACGAATATGAGGCTGTGCACGAATCTGTCTTTGCTATTTTGAATGAGCTTCTTGCGCAGTTAGTGCCGTCATATGCAGAATTTATTTTTGGCTATGATGCGAGTTATGTGGATTCTGTGCGCGATTCCTGCGTGGCAGGCGAGATTCGTCGCATAGGGGCTGTCATGGCGGATATTTATAGGCGGTTCCAATCTATTAGCTATCAGCACGCGTCGTCTTTTCAACCCTTGAGCCAGATGGGCGACCCAGACACTCCTTCGGGGGTGTTTCTTAGGCTAAGTGAGTGCGTGGATGCATTTCAAACGCAACCACATTGGGTTCCGTTATCTGTAAATTTTTTAATTGCGTATTCAAAAATTTTGTCGGACGAAGTCGCAAACTTTGCATCCGATATGGCTTCCTCTATGACGAAGGAAAGCGTCGAAGAATTTCTTGCTAATGTTGACATGCTGATCATCAAAATTTTGTCACTTGAGTCGTGCGAAAGTTGTGAGCAAACTGTTGATTTTTTGCGGAACTTATATGCGAAGATGACGGATGCTGCGCAAAGTTTATCCGGCCTTTCAAATGGTGACCTTATTACATTGTTTTCAAATAAATCGTTTGGAGAAGTGAAAAATGCTGTGTGTGGGTTAAAGGACGCAGTTTCAGCGCTTGGAAAGAAAACTGTTCAAAACACAAATATGCAAAAGCAGTGCATTGCGTGGTCAAGCCAGGGGGAGTTTGCGGTGATAGAAAGCAAAATGGAGGAGCTGAGTGTTGCTGTGCGGGCCCTTATGGGAGCAGCTGAGGTGGGGGTGGAAGCGCGTGTGGTTGTGCCGGAGGCGTATAATGCGACGTGTCAATCTTTACCTGGTGAGATCGTAAAGCTTTCGGGGGCGATCAACTTATTTGCAGGGCAGCTCAGGACGCCGACTATGCAGGGGGTAGTGTACAACGAGGAGAATGAGAAGGATTTTGTTGATATATATAATGCACTTGTAGGGATTTTCGGGGAAGTAAAAAATATCCTTAACTTAAAGAATTGTAGTGGTTGCAAAGATAAGGACTTGGGCTTTAGTTTGTTTGTTGGTGAAATGCAGCAATTTATTGATGCAGTTGGGAAAATAAATAAATTTATTGAAGACAGCTATTCGTCCCAACTTGCGTATCAATTAAATAAGATTGCGCAAACATTGCAAAAAACGTCGACATATACGGTGGATGTGGATCTTACGAAAATGCCGGAGATTACGCGAACAATATGGGAGGGCATTGCGGAAAATTCAACCCAAATTGCTGAGAATGTCGCCAACGTATTCGCGGAACTACAGGTGAACGAATCTTTGCAGAATGTAGTTTTGGCGCTTGATTCTCTTAATAATGCGCTTGATGTACACTTGAGTTATTTAAAAGAATTATCGGGACTTATGGGAGCGGACGCCGGACTAGATGCTGGCGTAGATGCTGGCGCGGACGCTGGACTGGATTACGATGCGGGAGACGGTTTACTGGACGAAAGTAGTTACGATGCAGCATCAATAATCACAACATTTGATACGTTTCGTGCGCACACCAGCCACATTGCTCAATATTGGGATAACTCTGATTTAAACGATCCTTTAGAGAGTTATTGGATTATTCCAATATTAGAAAAGATAAACTCTGCATATAAATCCATGCAAAGTGTACTAGTTAATAAGTACCCAACTTGGGAAAATAAGTATGGGATAACTAGCTCATTCAACGAAATTCGTGAACTTTTTGAGCAAGGAATTTGCGGGAATATAGAAGAGACAATACAAAGATTAAAGGATCTTTGTCCATATAGTTTTGCAGAACAAATGAAAAATGTAGCATTTAGTGTCGCGGTATTCTCCTCGCTATTGACTCAAATCTCTCCTGAGGCTGTTTTTTCAAAATCAGCAAATATTGATTCTTTTTTGACACAATGGGGGGTAAATACTCAAAAAATTGCAAAAATCTTATCAACAATAAGGTCTAAGCAATCTACTCATCTGGATTTTTGCCTGCACTTTTCAATATCTGAGGACATAAATAATTTGTGGGCGGTCGTTGAGAAGGAGAACGTAAACACCGAAAGCCTTATGTCTTTGCAGGGAAATGCGGTTGTTGCGACGTCGTTGGTTGACTCTATTGACCAAATGCGCACAGGTTTGTGCAACGTAAATGGTTGGCTTCAGAACATATTAGATCTGCAACACAAGCTTGACACTTGTTACCACCCTTTGTCCTCGGCGCTTATGCTGTTGCAGGCGTCGTATGCGTCAATTGGTGATGAGCTCGAGAGCATAACTCAGGGGCCGGTTTGCATGTACGTTGGCATTTCATTTGAGGACATGGCACCTGTGATTCGCGGTAGGGCGCAGCAAATCGAGCAAATATTGCAGATCCTAAATTCGGATCTTGCGTGCACTAGGCATATTGAGGAGAGTGTTGGTGCGGTTGGGGATGTCCTGACTAAGGTTCGCGATATGCTTGGGGCTGAGGCGGATCTCGGCGCGGCGTCAGGTTCAGAGGCTAGTCCAGGTTTAGAGGCAGAGGCGTTGGGGGCTGACTCGGATTTAGGGGGGGACCCAGATTTAGGTGTTGAACCGGCTTCCTTGGACAAAATAGTAAAGACGCAGTCTTTTCCTGTTTTTCTTGAGGTTTTGGCGAATATAAATGACGTTGTGCGCAATTTAGCAGCTTTTTTTGATGCAGCGACGGAAGGGGCATGCATTGACGGCGTAGTTCCATTTTTGACGCAGATTCACGATCTGTTGGGGAACGTTGTTAGCGAATTGGACGGTGAGCCCCAGCCCATGGAGGTCGGCGAGGTTGATGTTGGAGGCATAGAAGAAGAGGGCACAGAAGGGGATGTTGCGACCGTGAATACAACGGGTGAGGGCATTGCAGGGCAAATCCAACGCATTGATGCTTGCGTGTATGACATAGGGCAGCGCTTGTTACTGCAATCTATAACAATGGGAAATTCACGTGCTCAGAAACAGCAGGGCGACGAAGCAGGGCAGGGCGGAAACGAGTCTGGCGGGGAAGCAGGGCAGGGCGACGGCGCTGACTCCTACGATTACGCGCACACGATAGATCAAATTTTCCTCGAGGCGAGAGCGTCTGCCGACCTACTTGTGAAGTTGTCGCATGCAATGGAGTCGGCTGCTCCAGCTTTTGCAAGCTGTTTTCGTGAACTTTCCGAACTAAGCGGGCGAATCAAGCTATTGCGTAATCGCATGACAGATCTCTCTATTGCTATCCAAAGCATTTTTGGGCAAGTCGAATCTAGTAATCGGCAAGTAACATTTGCAAATAAGTCGTCCTATATAACTAATGTAGCAATGATTCACGGAGTCAGCCAAAGTCAATGGCTTAACTCGGTAGAGCAGATGAGTCATGACGAGCGGGAAATGTTTAAGTTATTATCCCGTAGGATTTTTACTCCCGCTAATATCAAAACCATGCGTCACCCCGTTTTTCCAGGTTTGGAGCAATAACAATACCGTTACCACCAGTTGCTAAAGGTTTGGTCCTTATTCATTAACTCAACTTTTTCCCCGATCATTGGCGTAATCAACCTATATTTTCGGTTCCGCGAAATATCACATATTCGTTGCACAGGTTCATTCCATTTATGAGTAGAAAGGGAGAACTTCGCATAATGCACAGGAAGCAGCGTCTTTGCATTCAACTCTTCTGCTGCACGAGCAACCTCTTGTGGGTGCATGTGATTTTGCGTCCAATTTTTGTTATATTGCCCATTTTCCAGTATGGCTAAGTCTATTTCTCCAAATTTTCGCCCTATTTCTGAAAAATGAGGGCCATAGCCGCCATCTCCGCCTATAAATGTTTTAAACGAATTTGGGGCCTCCACTAAAAATGATGCCCACAAAGTTTTGTTTTGGTGCGATCCTCTGCGGGACCAATGTCTTGTCGTCAAGCAATAAAACTTAAAGTCGTCTATGTTTATGCACTCGTCCCAATCCATCTCAATTATATTCTGCTCTGGTATCCCGAAGCGTTCCAGATGTGCGCCAACCCCAAGTGGACAAATGATTTTACCAAAATTAAGCTTTGTTATCGTTCTGTAATCAAGGTGGTCCCAATGATCATGCGTAATAATGACATAGTCTACATGCGGAATATCATTCGGCTTATACACAGTTGACCCTTGAAATGCTTGAGGAAAACACGGAATAGGGGATGATACTTTGCTTAATACTGGGTCGACGATTATGCGCTTTTGGGAAATTTGGATGAAGTAGGATGAATGTCCGAACCAGACCAAAACGTTTTCGCTTAAATCCAGCGCACCCAAATCCGTTTTTGTCGACGGAATAACTACGTCACATTTCGTTCGTCTTTTTATTAACTTACACAGGGTTTTTAAAACGGGGCGTTTTTGTGTTACGACAAACGGTTGTATATTGACGAACCGGTCGTTTTTATAGTTGCGCGAAAGCTTTATCCTTTCTAGGCGTTTCCCTTTAGGGTCGCAACCGAACTTAGGGTGAAAAAAATATGCCAAAACTGGCAAAAAAATACAGATTGGGAGCAACTTAATAATGGACATTGTGGCTACAGTATCAAATGCAAAATCCGGGTCTATACAAACCTCCCAAAAAAATATGGAGTTGGGAGGAGAACAAATATTCAAGACTGTCCAGTTTTTTGTCAGCAATATTTGGGAGCCCTGGTATATATTTTGAATTCGACCTAACTGTAACGTTGGTCGGGAAGAGAGGATTTGAACCTCCGGCCCCCTGCACCCCATGCAGATGCGCTACCAGGCTGCGCCACTTCCCGAAAAAAAATATGCCAAAAAACGCCACATGCATACAAAAACACTCTCACGACCAAAAGCTGGTCGGGGAAAGAGGATTTGAACCTCCGACCTCCTGCACCCGAGACAGGCGCGCTAACCAGGCTGCGCTATTCCCCGCTATATAAACTTGCACTTTCGTACACAATAAACGCTAAAAATCACGACTAACAGCCGAAATTACAAACCCACCACAAACTTCTGTTTATCAAAAACAAAAAATCAGCAACGTCGGGAAGAGAGGATTCGAACCTCCGGCCTCCTGCACCCAAAGCAGACGCGATACCAGGCTACGCTACTTCCCGTCATTGACAGTGTATAACAGCTTGGCAAACGCAGTCAATCACGTATCTAGAAGAGTTGGCCATGTTTTCGTTTTTGATACGTTGATGAGTAAAGTGGACTCCAAAACGATGTCAGTATTTGCATGTATACTTGGGGGTACCAAATATTGCGGACCAGGAGTTGCTACTCTGCCCAATACGAGACGTCGGGTTTGTAGGTTATGATGTTATTATGTTTTATTGACGGATTTTTTTACGCAGGAGGGGGGCAAAGTGTTCCCCTCCTCTTCTCTGGAGAATTTTCTAATCCAACAATTAGATCTCCTGCTGAAACTTCAAATTCGGAATGATTTAGTGTAGGTATCTGTGGCGGTCATTCCTTCACTCATTCCGCAGCGCGACCAGCCCGTGCAGCTGTTCCGTCGACATCTCCGTAATCCAGCTCTCCCCTGTCCCCACAGTTAAATTCGCCAACTCGCGCTTGCTCTGGATCATTTCGTATATGCGTTCTTCAAACGTTCCCGTCGTCAAAAATCTGTGCACCATAACATTGCGAGTCTGCCCAATACGGTACGCACGGTCCGTTGCCTGCGCCTCTACCGCCGGATTCCACCACAGGTCGTAGTGAATCACATGATTTGCTGCCGTCAAGTTCAACCCTGTGCCGCCAGCTTTCAAGGAAACAATCAGCGTCCTCACATTAGAGCGTGTCTGAAAACTCTGCACCATTTCGTCTCGCGCAGTCCTAGACAGACCACCATGCAAAAACGGAATATGTTGCCCAAATTTCTCGCTAAGCAGCTTCACAAGAATATCTCCCATTTCCGTATATTGGGTGAATATTAAGGATTTTTCTGCGGAAGACTCGTCTATTTCGGACATTATTTCTACAAGCATCTCCATCTTTCCGGATTGCTCTATCGTCGCCGTCTTTAGTTTTCCAAATTGCGCAGGGTGGTTGCAGATTTGCTTCAACGAATTTATTAAGCTCAAAATCACCCCTTTACGCGCGATGTCATCCTTCATATCGTCAAGCTTACGGAGGACTTGGTTTACCGTTTCCTGGTACAACGCCGCTTGTTCCGCCGTTAATGAACAATAGCGATTATTTTCAATTTTATCTGGCAGGTCGGTAATAATACTCTTGT
>JAISRQ010000047.1 GCA_031273545.1 Holosporales bacterium | reverse complement strand
CCAACCAAGACCTTCGTGACCGTCTACGTTTATTTGATGGCCTGTTTGTCGTCGAAAAGAAGATTTCATTAGTAGTAAATGACGCTGCTCAAAAATTATGCACCACTTTAACGGCTAGATTCCCTTGTTTTTTCCATGAGGTGGCCCTGCCTGCCTGTCTGTGCTTCAGTTTCTTGGCTGAAACGGTACACTTAATTCTCCAAAAAATCACGAACTTTTTGAACTAAAAAACGCTTACGATTCATCTGTTTTTGTCTGCAATCTTTGGGGATCACAGTATAGTTAGAGTCTTGACAATAACCCAACATTATACGACTGTTAATATGTGTTCGGGGTCGTAGCTCAATTGGTAGAGCGCCACAATGGCATTGTGGAGGTCAGGGGTTCGATTCCCCTCGGCTCCACCATCTCCGGATAGAAGCGAAGACTTGCTCAATCATCCCCTCTTTAAAACCTTATGTTTCTTGTGGTGTAGCGGGTATGCCTTTTTGGTGAAAAATGCTTCGTGACCCGGAGGGAGCTCCAAATCATGCCTGCAATAACGTCTAAGCATAGGAATATTCTGTCTGACGTTTGCATCACATTGGGGCTGGCTTAGGCACTTTTTCTTGTAATTTGTTTTGTTAGTGCTAGTACAAGGATGTATGCCGTAGTTGAACGTGTTGCTCATTTAAGTTAAGCTCTAGGTAGGTGTTTGGTTTTTTTATAAAATTCGTGTACGAACTTACGTAACGGATTTGTTTTTAGGATTAAGTAATGGACAATCAAAAAGCAAGTTTTTCAGATCTATTAGAGCAATCGCTTGAGGTACAGGGATCATTTGAAGGAAAAGTAGTGGATGGCACGATCATCGACATTCAAGGGGACATAGTAGTCGTAGACGTTGGATTGAAGTCAGAGGGACGTGTTCCCCTGAAGGAATTCGAAGCGTTCGGACTGACGGAAGTGCGTCCAGGGGATGTTATTCCTGTTTACGTAGAGAGACTGGAGGATCGCAACGGGGACATATTGCTAAGCTTGGAAAAAGCTCGCAAAGAGGCTGCGTGGAATGAACTAGATAAAGCCTTTACAAGCGGCGAGTTTGTAGAAGGCGCAATAGTTGGGCGCGTAAAAGGCGGGCTTGCTGTTGAGCTTGTTGGCGCAGTGGCATTCCTTCCCGGAAGTCAAGTGGATGTTCATCCTGTTCGCGATATCACGCCATTGCTGAATGTAAAGCAACCATTCAAAATCATTAAGATGGACAAAGCAAGGAACAACGTTGTTGTGTCTCGTCGTACAGTCATTGAAGAGTCTCTTGCCGGGGCGCGTGAAGAGATAATGTCTAAACTTGCGGAAGGACAAATTATACAAGGGGTAGTGAAAAATATTACGGATTATGGCGCGTTCGTTGACTTAGGCGGAGTCGACGGTTTGTTGCATGCTACTGATATATCTTGGAAACGCGTGGGGCACCCATCTGAAGTAGTGTCGGTCGGGGAAACGCTTGAAGTACAAGTCCTGAAGTTTAATCCTGAGAGTCATCGTATTTCTCTTGGTTTGAAGCAGTTACAAGCCAACCCATGGGCCGGCGCGGAAACACGTTATACCATAGGGCAAAAGTATCATGGACGGGTAACGAATGTTGCCGAATATGGAGCTTTTGTGGAGTTGGAACCCGGAGTAGAAGGGTTGATCTATGTAACTGAAATGAGCTGGCTCAGGAAAAATGCGAATGCTCATAAGATTGTATCCGTTGGACAGGACGTCGAAGTCATGGTGCTGGATGTGGATTCTACAAAGCGTAGGATGAGCTTGGGATTAAAGCAATGTATCGAAAATCCGTGGGAAGAATTTGCTAGGGACCACCCTGTTGGAAGCATTCTTGAGGGCGTTGTTCGTAATGCTACAGAATTTGGTCTTTTCGTTGGCGTAACAGACAAGCTTGACGGCATGGTCCACATGTCGGATATATCGGCTACTCAACGCGGGGATGAGGCAATTAAGAATTATGAGAAAGGTCAAACCATCAACGTTAAAATCCTTGATGTGGATTTCGAGAAAGAGCGCATCAGCCTTGGAATAAAGCAGTTGGAGAGTGGGGCTATTGACGAAGCGTTTGAAGACATAAAGAAGGGAAGCGTAGTTACATGTACTGTAAAAGAGGTAAACGAACGTGGAATTGAAGTATTAGTCAAAGATAAGTTTGTAACATTTATCAAAAATCAGTTCCTGTCCGCAGAACGAGCTCATCAGCGTGACATGTATGCGGTTGGAGAGCGGGTTGACGCAAAGGTGTTGTCTGCTGACCCATATTCTGGGCGCATTTCGTTGTCGATTCGTGCACGTGAGCAGGATGATGAAAAGCAGGTGCTGTCTGAGTACGGGTCATCTGATAGCGGTGCAAGTTTGGGGGCCATTTTGGGAGAGGCTATCCGAAAGAAAAAAGAAGGAGATAGTCCTAAAGAGGGAGATGGTTCTGTTGAAGAGTAACTTGCTGGGATACCATTGGAAGCCCCAGTTGTTGCGAACTAGAACCTGAAGATAGTGGGTGATCGTAATATTTGGGGAAGTATCTTCTTCTCGTCCTCTATGATTGCGGACTAGATACTAAAGGTTAGTAAGCGTTTGTTCCATAAAAAAATTCGTAATCTTTTGGGAAGCGGGTATACGCCCTCTTCTCAAATGAGTGGTCTTTTTGATGGGGGCAGGCGCTTTTTGCTATTATTGGCGTTTTCTTATACCAAAAAGTCGGTATTATCACGGGGATTGGGTATAATGTGCAATAGCTTATTGTTATAAAATTTGGTCCTCATGCACGATATTCCCGGAAAGTTGGTTAAATTAAGAGGACAAATTGAGAGAATTACGTATTCTGAAGGCGGGTTTGTTGTCGCAAAAGTAAAAGTTTATAACCAGAACAACCTTGTTACAGTAGTCGGTAATATCCCATCCCCAAGTGCAGGCTCAATCTTGGATATGCAGGGAGAGTGGTCTAGTCACCCAAAGTTCGGTCCGCAGTTTAAAGTTACGGAGTGTACTTGTTCTGTACCTGCGTCGATTTACGGCATACAAAAATACCTACAATCTGGGTTAATTAAAGGGATTGGACCGTTCATGGCGCAAAAAATTGTTAAGGAGTTTGGCGAACGAACCCTTGACGTGATTGAGCACTCCGCAGAAGAACTCCTTAAAATAGAAGGAATCGGAGCACATCGTGTAAAGATGATTCAGCAAGCATGGCAAGAGCAAAAAGAAATCCGGCTAGTCATATTGTTCCTCCAGTCGTACGATGTGAGTACCACACATGCAACAAAGATTTATCAGAAATATGGAAACGAATCCATCGCGCTCGTAAAGGAAAACCCGTACCGCCTAGCAACAGATATTACGGGGATTGGCTTCCTTACGGCGGACAGTATCGCAAAGAGGCTCGGGATAGACGAGAAGTCGCCAATGAGAGCAGAGGCTGGAATCCTGTACGTGTTGAAGGAGATCAGCAACGACGGACATGTATTTTGTTCGCAATGTGAACTAATCAAAAAATCAGGCGAAATACTGCACATTGACGATGACATACTTGAGCGCGCAGTACAATCTCTTGCTCTGTCAAATAAAGTGGTAATTGAGCGCTTAGATGACGTTCCTTGTGTGTTTTTGCTTGGATACTACGTAGCAGAAACCAAGGTCGCAACAAAGCTGACGACTCTGCGCGATTCCCAATCAAGAATAAAGCCAATCGAAGCAGAATCTGCGCTTGAGTGGGTTCAGCAAAAGATATCGATAACGCTTGCTGATAAACAAAGAGAAGCTGTAAAAGCCGCAATCACAGAAAAATTGCTTGTTATCACGGGAAGCCCCGGGACAGGAAAAACAACAATTATAAAGGCGATTTTGGAAATTTTATCAAAGAATACGCCCAAAATTATCCTAACTGCCCCAACGGGACGCGCAGCTAAGCGCATGTCAGAAACAACGGGACGCGAAGCCAAAACGATACACAGACTGCTTGAGTATGTAAACGGGGCGTTTCAACGAAATGAGAATCACCCAATTGATTGCGATTTACTTATTTTGGACGAAGCCTCAATGGTGGATATTTTGCTGATGTACCATTTACTTAGGGCAATTCCTGATTATGCAACAATTATCATTGTGGGGGATATAAACCAGCTTCCGTCTGTTGGACCAGGGAGCGTACTTAAGGACATTATAAACTCCAAAAATGTTACCGTCGTACAGTTAAATGAAATTTTTCGCCAAGCTCAAAAGTCCATGATTATTGTGAATGCTCATAAAATAATAAATGGAGATTATCCAACTATCGCAAATAAGGCAGGGGGCGATTTTTACTTTATTCACGAAGAGGACACAGATAAAGCCCAAAGTATAATCGTTCAATTGATAAAAGATCGAATCCCGCGTTATTTTGGGTATAAACCTCTTGCTGACGTACAAGTGTTAACGCCAATGCACCGCGGCGTTATTGGGACGGATAGCTTGAACGATGCTCTGCAAAACGCACTAAATCCAAGGGGCGCGGAGCTTTTGCGCGGAAATAAACGCTTTAGACTTGGGGATAAAGTCATGCAAATAAGGAATAATTACGATAAGGATGTGTTTAATGGGGATATTGGGTTTATTGAGCGAATCGATACAGAAAATCAAATGGCGATCGTTAGGATCGACGATAGGATCGTGCGCTATGAACATAATGAGCTGGATGAATTAACGTTGTCGTATGCGGTATCGATACATAAGAGTCAGGGGTCCGAGTACCCCGTCGTGGTCATTCCTATTTTTAGATTGCATTATATGATGTTGCAGAGGAACCTTGTTTATACGGGGATTACTCGCGGCAAAAAGCTGGTGATTCTTGTTGGGAGCCCGAATGCATTGTCAATTGCAATAAATAATAATAAAACTATGGAACGCAATACTTGGCTAAGTAAGCGGTTGTAGCATAAATATTTTGCGGGCGAGTCCTGAAAGGGGGCGAATGTAATCTCGTTCGATGTGGTTGGGCGTAATCGTGGTGTGTATAGACCTGCTCCGCAAGTGATTTCAGGCTTTTTTGGCAAACAAACGCTGGCGATTATTCTGTTTCTGCGTTATATTCACTGGGTCCCAGACAGCTTCTAAACTTTTTCGTCCCAAAAAGATAAATATCAGCATTTCTCGAACTTATTTGCGCTACAATTTGAGTTAGGGGAGGCGGATACAAAAAACGCCACTTCAAATAACCACCGAAGTCCACAAAGATTGCGGCCCAAAAGCTGAAGAATCGTGAACGTTCTGCTGCCCTAAAGTCCGTAGTCTTTTGGGAAGTGGGTCTGCGCACGGGTTATCAAACACCACATTATCTTTTACATCTATGCATTCACTATAAGGAGTAACTATGCAAACAGGATTAATTTTCAGTCTAGGAGGCTTGCCTCCAATGTCAGCTCGCGGTTGTACGCAAGAACTAAAGGCCATTCCGCAAGGTGAATTTCGCCGGACAGTAAACGGCAGCCTTGTATTTGTTGGCAATCCCGAACACAAATATTGTTCGACTATTCGTTGTTCTGATCAAACTGTAATCGCAACAGAAGGGTTTCGTGTCGGCGAAAAAATTACAGTCAGCTGTATTCAGCACTTATGCCAAAAAGTAGACCCGCATGACAATACCATTATCCTTAGGCGTGAAGTCGTGCCTGGTTCGATTTATGTTATGGACGAAAACAACAAACCGTACTACGACTTCGAATACAAAGATGGCGTGGTTGAGCTGACAAAAAGTCACGGAACGTTGTTTGTGCGTTACTTTCCCGAACTTGCTATGCGGGTTACATCTTTTACTTTGTCCATTGATGAATGGAAAATGAAATCTGGTTGGACGCTTGAGTTGGAGGAAATATAGCTATTACCTGTGCTCCAAATTATTGCGGACAGTTGATGTGAATGAATGTTTATTCCTTTTTTTTCGTATTTATTGGAGGTTTATATGAGTTGTATTCGTCTCTATTGTGATTCAGTCGTTTTATGTTTATGTTTAGTGTTCTTGATTAGTATGTGAAATAAATGAAGCACTTTTTTGTTATTATGAATTCGTTTACTTCGTTAATGTTTTATTATTTTTCTCAAAAGATATTTACTATGTATTCAGCGAAGTAGGATAAATGTGTTTATTTGACATTATTTACATTTCGTGTAATACTGTAAGTATGTAAGAGAATGTGTATGCATGCGTAAGCCCATGAACTGGAAAGGATTTTCATATATAGTAATAGGAATAGCATGCGTCGCACTTTTACTGTTCTTATACACTGCAGCAGACCCCATTAGTATAGATAACACCGGGGTGTTGTACGACATAGAACAGGGCGTAAAAGCTTTAACAATGGCCATGCTTGCGTGGGTCGTTACGCGCTTTATCTCAATCTTCTGTTGGGCTCCGATGGAAGCAAGGCGCGGTAAACCAGTATCTCGGGTGTTAAAGGATTTCGTATCTATTGGTATCTATGCTATTGCTACAATATTTGTGTTAGTTGCTGTTTATGGTAAGTCTGCAACAGGTGTATGGGCCTCGTTGGTGACGGCAGGAGCGGGACTTGGTTACGCAGGGAAGTCGTTCATCAAAGATTGCATAGCTGGTGTAATTTTGGATTTTACAGGAAACTTTAAAACAGGGGATTGGGTAAAACTTCCAAGCGGAGAGATAGCTAAGGTAAAGCAAGTCAAATTAAGAGAGACTGTATTTTCACTAATGAATGAAACGATGTTGGTTCTTAGTAATAGGAAGCTACTGGATGACGTTATGGTGAACTATAGCAATGACTACTGGATGAGCGTTGATGTTGTGTTGGACAGCTTTATTCCTGTGGACAGAGCAAGGAGGATATTACAAGGTGCAGCAGCAGCAGCGCCAGGTGTTTTTGAAAAGCAAGCTAAAGTTTTTGCCCAAAATTTGGATGGGGGGTCAGTGTCCTATAAGATTTTATTTAAGGTTCCTGAATTCTCCCAAGAAAAAACAGTAATACATAATGTCATCCAATGTATTGTTTCGCATTTATCTGAGCACAATATTAACTTTGCTGAAGATACTTGTAGAATCTTTAAGGGGAGCGATAAAGCCTGCGAAGAGGCTGCCATTCCTTCTACGCCAGCGTATGATGTTGCTAGGCTCAGTCCGCTTTTTGCAGAGTGCTCTGAGGCGGAATTAAAGAAAATAGCGGCAGTTCTTACTCCAAAATTATGCAAGCCAGGGGAAGTTATTATCGCGGAAAAAAGCACAGGAACAGCAATGTATTTTGTTGGCGAGGGGATAGTGGACATTTCTATTATGGTGCCGGATCCGTCTGACGATTCCTTGATCAAAAAGCACATCACATATTTGGTTACAAACGACTTCTTTGGCGAGGGAGGCGTTTTGCACAGTTCTCCACGAAATGCGACAGTTTCTGCTCATACTGACGTTGTTATTTATTCCCTGGAGCGAGATGATTTAAAGCGCATTTTGATTGAATGCCCAGATGTCACTGTAAAGATCAGTGAGGCTATAATTACGCGGCGCGAAGAAACTGCAGATATTGCGAATAGAACGGCCAAAAGCCTTCAGGAAAAGAAAAAACTATCGTCAGAATTTGCTGCTGCGCTGAAAAATTTCTTGGGAATTTGACAACGGGCTCCCAAAGGTTATAACAGGACATGAAGGATTGTGAGCGTTTGTTCTTCAATAAAGTCTGTAATCTTTTCTGTGGCAGTTTTGTCACTGCGAATCTATTACTGCTTTTAGGTAGTGCGCCCCTGTTACGACAGAAAGTGCGGCTGACGCCCATAACAGTACATTTCCAGCAAACCACGAAACATTAACATTCGTAAGTAAACACGTTATCGCCGTCATTTGAAGCGTGGTTTTATATTTCGCAATATTTGATACTCTAAGCTCTTTTCCTGATGCGGCCAAAAACTCGCGCAATCCCGAAATAAAAAACTCCCGGCACAGCACTATACTTGCAGGAATCAAGTGAAAACCTCGAATTTGGCCCATTCCCGCCATCATCAACAGGGCGGTAGAGACCAGCAATTTATCTGCAATTGGGTCCAAAAAGGCGCCGAATCGGCTGGATTGGTTGAATCTCTTCGCAATGTACCCGTCAGCGTAATCAGTTACACACGCAAATATAAACATTACTAGCGCAAGTATTTCGCTAACATAAAACGACAAAACTAAAAATGGAATTATTCCCACTCGAACAAATGTGATCACATTTGGGACCGTGACTATTTTCCACTTCTCTAGTCTCAATACTTTCCTGTGGGAAACCTTGCTGGAGATTCTCCTTGAAGACATAAAATGTACGTATAACCTTTTCTCTAATCGCTATTGCGACTATACCAATTCCGCAATAAAATGCCCACTTTTTGATAGGACAAATTTGTAAAAATGAACGTGTCTCGACTCTTTTTTTCCGACAATCCCCAGGGGCCCAAATATCGCGGACCGAAAACTGACAAGACTAAGTGTTTGTTCATCCAAAAAGTACGCAACCTTTGGGGAGTGCACCTAAATACTAAGCCTAAAACTCCCCCTACTACATTTATATTTGCCCGACTAAGCCTTTGACTTGTTTGTATGCGTGATCGTCTTGTTTATATATATTTGTTGGAATATCGACAAAATATTACTTATCATCCAGTACAAAACCAACCCTGCAGGAAATGACGAAAACATAAACAAAAACACCAACGGCATTATGTACATCATTTTCGCTTGTGCGGGGTCAGCTGGTTGAGGCGAAAACCTTTGCTGTAAAATCATCGTCCCGCCCATCAACAACGGAAGCACCCCTATTTGCAAAAACGACGGAACCGTCCACGGAATCAATCCAAATAAATTGAACAGCGATGTTGGGTCTGGTGCAGATAAATCCGAAATCCAAAAACCAAGCGGGGCATGCCGCATCTCTATGTTAATGGAGAACACTTTATATAAACAGAAGAATATAGGCATTTGTATTAATAAAGGGAGGAATCCTGACATAGGATTTATTTTTTCTTTCTTATACAACGCAAGCAATTCCTCTTGGAGCTTTAATTTATCGTTGCTGTAGCGCTGTTTTAATAACGCAATCTTGGGCTGAAGGTCCTTAAGCTTCATCATAGAGCGCTGAGACGCTGATGCCATAGGGAACAAAAGCAACTTACTTAAAATGGTAAGCACCAAAATCGCAAGGGCAAGGTTGCCTAACGACGAATGCAAAAACTGCAACACATAAAACAAAGGCTTGGTTGCAAAATAAAGCCAACCAAAATCCACCGCTAAATCAAATTTCTTTATCGCTTGAGTTTGACGGTACGAATCCAAGCATTTCAATACTTTCGCTCCGGCAAACAATTTGTTAATAACTTCTAGCTCTGCCCCGTTCTTTACTATAGCCAACGAACCATTCACACAGCAATGTTGCATGTCTTTTCCAAATATGCTGACCTTCGAAGGGCTTTTTATGACAAACGATGTCAGCCAATATTTGTCCGTAAAGCCGCACCACCCATCCGAAGCCGAAACATCCAGACGCTTCCCTTTCTTCAGTTTTTCAAACCGTATCTCTTCCAGGTCTTCGTCAAAATACCCAATGCCCCCTTCGTGCACAGACGTTCCCCCTTTTTGCTCAGAAGTATCTCGGATTATTTCACACGAGGGCGCAATCTTAATATCTGCGCCAGTTTTATTTGTAATTTTGTCATGAATTGAGATTAAATAGTCATTATCAAGAGTAAACGTCCGCGAAAAAGTCAGCCCACTCGCGTTGGTCCAAGTCAATTCTACGGGGGTGCTTGGCGTTAATTCACTTGCACCACCTGCTACCACCGTCCACACTGTAGACTCCGAAGGAAGTTCTATCTTATCTTCGCCGCCTCCACTCCGCCACGTCACGCTTGCATAGCACAAATTTTCCGAAGGGCTAAATATCTCAACACCAGAGCTATCTGGGGCAGTAGTCTTTTTGTATTTAGTTAAGGACAAATCATCTATTCGTGCACCTTTTAAATTGATTGACCCGGTGATATTTTCGTTATTTATATGTATTCGAGGGTCAAGCTGAAGCGCATCGTGTCTCGATAGCTTCGGGGCTTCCTCCGCAACGACACACTGCTCTACAGGAGCCTCAGGCGCAGATTCCTGCGAAGATTTATTAAAACAGCTAAAACCATACAGGATAGCAAAGCACACCCCAAACGCGAGGAGCGCATCTCTTGTTTCAGACATGAGCCAATCAAAAATGTAAAGGAACTAACAGATTTATACTACGTAAGCTGTGAGAATAAATCAACATAGTTGTTGTTAGGGGCGTCGGCGCATCGCCCGAAAAGGTTACGGACCTTTTAGGAGAACACATGCTTACCACTCTTCAATTTTGGGTCCGCACTATTTTTGGCAAAGTACACTCCCCTAAAAAAAGATTACGGACTTTTTCGCAAAATAAACGACCATGATTACTCAGCTTATTGGCCGCAATCTTTAACGCCCCGGTATGCATACAGAAGAAGCAAACTAATTACCTAGAATAGAATTCGACAACCAAATTTGGCTCCATATGAACAGGGTACGGAATATCGGATAAGTTCGGAACTCGCAAAAACGTCCCCTTCATATTCTTGTGGTCGGCTTCTATGTACTCCGGAACGGCCCTCTCGGCGAGCTCCGTTGCTATGAGGACATTAGCATTGGTGCGCATCTTTTCCGACACGGAAATTTCATCCCCGCTCTTTACTCTGTAAGACGGAATATTTACGCGCTTGCCGTTCACTAATATGTGTCCATGATTGACCAACTGTCGCGAAGCAAACACTGTTGCGGCGAACTTCAAGCGATACACAACGGCATCAAGACGCCGCTCTAGTAATCCGACCATGTTCTCTGATGTGTCCCCGTGCAGGCGAATCGCTTCTTTGTAAAGGTTACGGAACTGTCTTTCGTTAATGTTTCCGTAATAGCCTTTCAGCATTTGCTTCGCATGCAACTGGATCCCATAGTCGGACAACCTAGAGTGTTGCTTCCCATGTTGGCCTGGACCGTAATTTCTAACAGAGTATGGACTTTTTGTGCGGCCCCACAAATTTACACCCAACCGACGATCTATCTTATATTTAGCAGCAACCCGCTTTGTCATAAATCAACAACGTATAACACAAACACTAGTTGCATGATGACATCATGCAATGTGAAAGTCAAATCTACATAACGGGGCTTGGAGCCAAGGAATGAATACAAGCAATGAACGTAGGAATTGCAAGCCGTCATTCGCCATTAACGTTCATAATAACCAGGGCCCCAGAAGATTGCGGATCAGAACTCGAATCATCGTAAACGCTCGTTGGGATAAAAAATCCGTAATCTCTTAGGGTACGATACGTCCGTACTGGATGGGAAGATTGCTCTTTGGTCACTTCCTGGAATCGCTCACGTTCGCTCCTTTGTTCGATGCCATGACGCTCACTACACCCATTATATGACCTTTATCTTCGTCACTCAAAGACAAAAATTGAGCCAAAAAGGTGTCAAATCTATCTATTTGTATATCCAGTGTGGATGGAATTTTGTTGGTATCTACACCTTGAAAAACGGACGAATCTTCATTTAGTGAATTTTGATCACATTTTTTGTGAGCTTTGCTAAATATCAGTAGAACGTTTTCTAATGGACAGTCTAACGCCGAGCCGATCTGCATCAATCTTGTTATGCGTAGCGAATTCGCTCCAGTTTCGTACTTTTGTACTTGCTGGGCGGTTATCCCTAGTTTGGTAGCTAACTCTTTTTGGGTAAAACCCAGTTGCACGCGTCTTTGGCGTATAAATGCCCCAATTTTTGCACTAATTGAATTAATAGTCAAATTTTCTTCTTTACTCATAGTTGTCCCTCATTCTAATGCACGCAGCAATATAACGAATACAATACTTGGTTGTAAAGGTGTGATTCTCGTTTCACTACACTAATAATCACGTTGTATTATAGTTAAACCCTTGTAAAATTCAGTGTTGTAGGGGGGCGCCAAAATTGTGCCTACAGAACTTAAATATCGTAAGCGTTCGTCCGCCCAAAAAGTCCGTAACTTTTTGGGAGGTAGTATACACCGAGACCCCCAAAGATTGTGGGAAAGAAAATGAAAAATAGTAAGTGTTTTACTGGCTACAAAACTCGCAATCATTTGGGGATTGGGTATATACAGATGAACGATAGGGGGGCCACACTGAACGTGGGCCTAAAAATCAGTAAAATACAGAATCCGTTTTAATCAAGAGCTTCCATTTACTTGAAGAGTGGATTTTATCCATTGAATATTTTTTTGTGCTAAAGTTTTAGTACATTGAGATTAATCCTTTTAATTATCGTGGACTTCTAGGTGAACAAACTCCCGCGATTTTTCAGTTTCTGATTCGCAATTTTTGGAACCCCTCACAAACTTTGGTTCATAATCCTATGATTACGAAATATTTAACAACTTCGCAATTTCTGCAATCACGTTCGGGTTGAGCAACGTACTCGTATCTTCCCCCCCAACGTCATCACTGGCAGCCAGTTTTCTTAGCAAGCGTCGCACAATTTTCCCAGACCGAGTCTTTGGTAATTCTGGTACCAAAAGAATTTTATCAGGGGTTGCAATCGGACCTATTATTTTGCGAACATGAGCAATTATTTCTTTAGGGGCTTTCTCTACCTCTGAGTCATCGTGCAATACAGCAAACACAAATATTCCCTGACCTTTTATTTCATGTGGATATCCCACAACGCACGCTTCTGCGACTGAAGGATGAGACGTTACGGCTTGCTCTAATTCTGCTGAATTCAAGCGATGCCCCGAAACGTTCAGCACATCGTCCATGCGTCCCAATATCCATATGTCGCCGTCGTCATCCATTTTGGCGCCGTCCCCGCTTGTGTATACGCCGTTCGGAAAATATATTTTTGTTAAGTCTTTCTCCTTATTTAATGTCCCTTTCATTGATAAGTCCAAAATGCCGATAAATTGTCCGGGCCATGATTTGTTTATTCCTAAGGCGCCTTGGTTTGCATTGTTTAGTGGCAAGAGGGCGCGGGCACCTGGGTCACTCGAATTTTGTTCCGCGGGTGGTAAATGCGCCGGTACAATTGTAGGGTCAACTCCAGCAAACGGCTTCGCTGCACAACCAGGTTTTTGATTAGTGTTTTGCAGCAAAGGGCAGATTAGCACGCCACCTGTTTCTGTTTGCCACCACGTGTCCATTACGGGGCATTTTCCGTGTCCAACGGATTCATGGAACCATTGCCATGTTGCTTGATCTATGGGCTCTCCTACTGACCCAAGTATGCGCAACGTTTGAAGAGATGCACTTTTCACGAAGGAATCGTCCATTTTCATTAAGGAGCGCAGTGCCGTGGGGGCTGTATAAAAGATAGAAACCTTGTGTTCGTCGATTATCTTCCAAAATCTTGACGCGTCCGGGTACGTGGGGACCCCCTGGAATAAGACCAGCGTGGCGCCGTTTGCAAGAGGGCCATAAACGCCATAAGAGTGTCCCGTTATCCACCCCACATCAGCCGTGCAAAAGTACACATCGTCAGGAGTCAAGTCAAAAATTATTTCATGCGTCATCGCTGCGTATACTAGATACCCGCCAGAGCTGTGAATTATGCCCTTGGGGTGTCCTGTTGAACCCGATGTATACAGCACGAAAAGTGGGTCTAGCGCAGACATTTCTTCGCACGGACATTCCGTATTAGCTTTTGTTTCGTTCGTACACGTAGTATTAGCGCCTATTTGGTTTGTGCCTTTACAGTCAACGCTTTTTTCGCATGGACAGTTAGTAGTTCTGCTGCTACCTTCTACGCTAACGTCGGCAACGTCATCCATCAATAAAATTTTATCAACAGTGTTTATCCCATTTTCTGTGTTTTCTTTTACGGCTTCGTCCACATTTTTTTTCAGGGCAATAGTACGCCCACCACGTTGGCTTGTCGTTTTCGTGATTATTATTTGGGACCTGGATTGAGCTAGCCGCTCCGCTAGAGCATGGGGCGCGAACCCGGAAAAAACGACAGAATGCACCGCACCTATTCTTGCGCAAGCGAGCATTGCGTAGACGATAGACGGGTCCATAGGCAAGTAAAGTGTGACAATATCACCTTTTTTTACGCCGAGCGACTTTAATGTATTTGCTAGTTTACACACATTTTCGTGCAATTCTTTGTACGATATATGCTTGGCGTTTCCTGGTTCATCCGGTTCAAAAATAATGGCGGTCTTGTTTGCATTATCACGTAAATGGCGGTCAACGCAGTTATAACAGACGTTGAGTGTTCCATCCTCGAACCAGCGAATGTTTGCATCTGGAGTAAAACTCGAGCGATTTGCTTTTGTAGGCGCAACTATCCAGTCAAGCCGCTTAGCCTGCTCTAGCCAAAACGAATCCTGAAACGAGGATTTGTACCATTCTTTATAAGACTGCTCGTTATATAATGGGTTTTTGTTGTGTCTTTTCATAGCAAAGTAACCGAGATTTCCCAACGAATGCCGACTGTCATACCCCAAAATACAAGCATTTGTCACATTCAAATGTAGGCATTCTTGGAGAATTGAGAGTACGCCAGTTCCACATAGGATGCATGATACAATATTTTTTGCAAACAGGCACCCACATTGGATTACAGCAGATGAAATCATGTAAACGTACTCCTTCCCGAATTCGAATTTTTTTCAAGCGGTTCTAGCTCTTGCGATTTTTAGGTTTTAGCGACCATATCATCCTTCTCTGCGTAGATTGCTTCTTGCCCAGCGACCTAATTCCCCGTAGTTGCCTTGTTTCGCGCGCCCTTTCCTGTTTTGTTCTCATTCTACAACAAGCGGATATTTTTTATATAGTTTTTGGGCGATTACTAGTGTTCTTTTTAAGTGTTGCTTATGTAATAAGAAAAAACTATTGTGTCGTTATAAAAGATGCGACATAATAAGGCTATGGTGAGTTTGTTCTTGTGAGAGAGCGTTGTATGGTTCGGAATCTATTTTGTTACATTTTACGCACGAGGTTGTCTATGGTTAATGTTTGTATAGCTATTGTGGTCGGGATTTGTTTTTTTTCTGTGACACACGCGTCTAGTACTGCTCTTGTACGCAGTGCGCATTTGTGCGGGCAGGCTGGAAATATGTCTCCTTCAATTAAGGAGCAACAAGTTAAAAAACTTGAGCAAGCGCAAATGTGGGGGGATAGAATGCTTGTGGGGTCTGCTTGTGTTGGTCATGCATCGTCGGCTTATTTTGACGTCCCATGTTCTTACTCACCGTCTATTTCTTCTAGCTATTCGAATGATGGTGTAGAAAAAAATCTAGATGAAGTTAGTCCTGATTTTTGGATGGACGAGGAGTATTCCTTTTCTGATAACGTCTGTGACGATGTTTCTGATGATAATTACGTAATAAAAGTGAAGTCGCTTTTAAGAAGATCGTACAGCTTTGACGACAGGTTTGATGTATTCCTTGTCTAATCTATACCCAGTTTCCAAAAGATTACGGACTTTTTTGACAAACGAGCGCTTGCAATTTTTCAGTTTCTGGTTCGCCATCTTATGGGACTCGGTATGCTTGTTTTTTTTATAGGAAGGACAAAGTGTTTTCAGGTTACGAAAAATTAAAGCAAGAGTTGTTACTTTCCAAAGCATTACGTTTGGATCAAATCCACGTGGCTGAGGAGGAGCAACAAAAAACGTCTGAAGTTTTTGATGAAATTTGCATTCGGCTAGGTTTTATCGAGTCGAAACAAATAAAGCAGGTCATGTCAAAAATTACAGGTATACCTTATGTAGACCTAGTAACAGTGGATGTCTTGCCGGAGTATAGTTACTTACTTGATAATGACCTTCAGAGAAAGCATAGTTTTACCGTTTTCTATAAAAGTGAAGTTGAGCTTGATGGAAATTCGATGATAAAAGTTGCAATGGTTGACCCAGCCGACCTTAGCGTATGTGACTTTATCACTCGTCAGCTGGTAAATAAATTTGGCCCGAAAACGGCTGTCGAGTTCTTTTACGCGGACAAATTTGCTATTGAGGAACTTTTAGAGTCGACCATTCGCGACGAGGATGAGTCTGCACATAATGCAACAAGTTTATTTGAAATAATTTTGAAAAAAGCGATATCTTTACAAGCATCAGATATTCACATTCAGCCCATGTCTCATCTTGTCCAAGTTCGCGTTAGGGTAGACGGTATATTAAGAACTGCGCACGAACTTCATCGCAACATTTGGCCAAACTTAGTAATTCGCGTTAAAATACTGGCAAACCTAGATATAGCTGAGTCTCGGCGTCCGCAGTCTGGGCACTTTGACTTAACGTTTGATACGCAAAAATTTGACTTTCGCGTATCGACGCATCCGACAATACACGGTGAAAATATTGTTATCAGGATTTTACACAAAAATAAAAAGATTTTATCTCTAGAACAGCTTGGTATATATCCGCAAATATCGTCAAATTTACTTGAAATAATAAAGCGTCCATACGGGTTAATTCTTTTATGTGGTCCTACGGGATCAGGTAAAACCACGACTCTTTACAGTCTATGCTCGCACTTGGATGCGTCATCTTTGAACGTGATGACCCTTGAAGAGCCTGTTGAATACCAAATGGAAAACGTGCGTCAAACGGAAATCCAACCAAACGGAGTAATAAATTTTGCAGACGGAGTTCGTTCCATTTTAAGGCAAGACCCGGATATAATATTTATTGGGGAAATACGCGATGAAGAAACCGCAAACATCGCATTACGGGCGGCAATGACGGGCCACTTGGTATTGTCTACGATACACTCTAACGATGCACTGCGAGCGCCAAGTAGGCTATTTGATTTGGGAATAAAGCCGGAGCTTTTGTCGGGTCAAGTTGTCGCAATTATGTCACAACGACTGATCCGCTGCATCTGCAAAACATGCGAAGGCGATGGGTGCGACGCTTGTAGTGACACTGGATACAAGGGGCGTACCGCTATCTGCGAGCTTTTGCGCGTGAGCGACGAAGTTGACGCGTGCATATCCTCGCAGTGTCCTATTGGCGAGCTAGCTGCGTGTGCTCATAATTGCGGGTACATCAGCATGCGCGAAGATGGCTTGCGGAAGGTGCGCGACAAAATCACTACGATTGAGGAGCTGCAACGCGCCCTTGGGGAAAATTTTGGATCGATGGGTCATGCTAATCGTATAAACAGCTCTTGAATTTGTTGCGCCCATTTTGGTATTGTTCATTGGTCTTTGGCAAGTTGGAATTAGTACAAGGGGTCAGGTTCGAGAGGAAGCAGCCCACATTATGACCTTCGTTGCTGAAGATCTATACCGGGGTCCCCCATGAGTGCGGGCCGGAATTTGAAGAATTATGCGAGTTTGACTGGCTCAAAAGTCCGTAGTCATTTGGGTGAGTGGGTTTAGGTCCTCCGGGGAGTAGCCTTTTTTCACTCCGCGAAGGTGTCCGGTCAAGTAAGTATTTGTCGTTACCGAGGGGCGTTTTTCAACTTGGAGTTGGGGTGTGAAGATGGAATTGTTAAAGAGCGCGTCATCTACTAATGAACCGCGCCAATCCCAGCGTAGAGTATTGGCTCGCAAATATCGTCCAAAAACCCTGAGCGATATAATTGGGCAAGACGTCCTCGTTAAAGCGCTCACAAGAGGCCTAACCGAAGGGCGCCTTCCCCAGGCGATATTGCTGCACGGCATTCGCGGCACAGGCAAAACCTCCACTGCTAGGATTCTCGCGCGTGCGGTGAACTGTCCCTCCGGAAAAAATACAGGGGCCCCTTGCGGAGAGTGCAGCTCCTGCAAAGCTCTCAATGAAGACCGCCATCCCGACGTCCTAGAGATGGACGCAGCAAGCCACACAGGTGTAGACGACATCCGCGAAGTAATTGATTCCGTGCAATACAGGGCAATTGTTGGGGCGTATAAGGTTTTTATTATCGACGAAGTCCATATGCTATCGAAGAGTGCTTTCAACGCATTATTAAAAACGTTAGAAGAGCCACCGAGCCACGTCCTATTTATATTTGCAACAACTGAAATAAACAAGATCCCTGAAACAATTTTGTCTCGGTGCGCGCGTTTTGACTTGAAGCGCGTTGAGTCGCAGCTACTGATCGACCATTTTCGAAACATTGCGCAACTTGAAGGGTACGCTATTGAGCAAGACGCGTTGGCGATGTTAGCGCGCACGGCGGATGGCTCGGTTCGCGACGGATTAACGCTGTTGGACCAGGCAATGAACTTGACTGATGCCGCGGGGGGGACCGAAATATCTAGCGCAGTGGTTCAGTCTATGGTTGGTGGCGTGGATCGTCAGCGTTTGTACGGTTTGTTGGATCGGATTTTAAAAAAACAACCGGAAAATGCTATTGAACATGTGCGATCTATTGTTAATGACGGAGCAGACCCGATCGCAATAATGCAAGATTTATTGGAGTGCTTGTATAGGGTCGCGTGCTTTAAGGTTATCCCTAAATTAGCGTCGGACGTTACAATTCCGGAGTTTGAACGAAAACTGGCGAATTCAGCGGCACTTACTGTCGAGTCCATGCAGGTGTTGGGCTTGTGGAAAAAGATGCTGAAGGGGTTCGATGACGTAAAGAAGGCGCCGTACGCGGGGCAAGCGTTGGAGATGGTGGTGCTGCGGCTTTGTTTCGCGGCGTCCATTCCGTCGCTGGATGCATGGATGGCGGCACCGGATGTGCTGGAAGGGCCGGGGAGCGCGGTCGCGGAGGTGCTGGAAGGGGAGGGGAATGGCGCACGTGAAGCGCTAGGAAGCGCGGTGGGGGCGCATGAACTAAGGCCGTCTGATGTTTCCAACCTGCAGTCTGGTGAGATAAATCAAGGCAACTTCCTGCCCGGGGCTGCGCAAGACCTCACACAAGGCAATCTTTCGCCAGCACAGTCCAACCTGCAGACAGAGATCAAGCAAGGCAACCTTTCGCCCTATGCAGAGCAAGATAACTTCCAGCCTGAGATAAATCAAACAAATCCTTTGCCTGAGGCTGCACAATGTAACCTTTCGCCTGAGCCCGCACAAGACGCTACTCCGCGCTCTTGCAATTCGCTTGATGACCTATTACAGGCGCTTGAAACCAACAGAGAAGCCCTGCTTTTGAGCTATGTTTCACGCGATTTTGCTTTTGTATCATTTGAGTCAGGAAAAATACTTGTTCAACTAAAGAACAAAGAATCAAAAAAAGTTATTCCGTTATTGAAACAATTTTTACTTTCGTTTACAGGGTTTAGGTGGACTATCGACGTAGATTCATCGGATAACGTCGTTCAAAGCTTGCAAGAACAGCATAATGCACAACTTTCTCAAAAAGAACAGGACATACTAAAGGGCCCATTTATTCGCAAAGTTCTAAAGGAATTTCCAGCTGCTACTGTTAGTTTTACGCACGACGGCGAATAAACTCGGTTTATAACGAATAACCGGGGTAATCAAAGGTTGTTGACCTGAAGTCCAAAAATCACAAACATTTGCTTGCCCCAAAGGTTCGTAACTTTCTGGAGGGGATACCTAATTCCCAAAAGATTGCGATTTTTTTGGTCAGTAACTTTTACTATTTTTTGACCTTCTTTTCCACAATCTTTGGGGGACCTCGGTATATGTGGTTCTCAATGACACAGAATTTTGCACAATAAATATCCAGTTAGTGTTCGATAGGGCTTGCGTCGTTTTAATGTTTAGGTAAACTTGCACTATTTTGGTGTCTTTGGTATACTATATAAAGGTTGAGTATGGTATTTTGGTGGAAAAATGAACAAGCACATAAGCATGGTACTTTTTCTGTTTTTGTTTTGCGATGGATCATCTGCGCTATTCAACTACTGGAAGCAAGTATGTGTTCACTTCTTTAACACGGATGCGTTCATCTTGACTTGCGAAACTCCAAAGCTATCCTTTTATACAGCGTGTACACAAAGCGATACTCTGAGCGGGCCTCTTATACGTTGCTACAATAAGAAACATTGTATACCTAGCCCCAAGCTTACTTTTTTCAACTAGTAGTACATTTGGTCGGCGAGGAGTACAAGTTTCTTGCGTTATCTAATTGGTAAAAAACGGATTCGCCTGCGATTTTGCCTAGGAGGCTTACATAGGAGCCTCTTCATCGTTACTGCCGCTATTATTGTTGCCATGATGGTGTTGATGTTTTTGGACCAAATTCTTTGCAGCGTATGGCTTGCGTGGAAGCTTTACTTTTAGGAGTTCGGTTTCTTCAACGGCTTTTTGTCTTTCTGTAATAAGGGGAATAAAATCAAGTGGCTCAGAGTCTCCCAATTCAGCATACTCCATCTTATAAACGAACATCGCCATTACCAATGTTCCTACGTTATTAATACGTTCGATCACCGTTCCTAATAACTCCATCAGATCGTTCGTATCTTTCCTGCGTTCTAGGTTATAAGACTCTATCAAGTTACGAAGTGCTTGTTCATTGGTTTCGGTACTCTCAGTTGTCGTTATAATTCTTTCTAATCGATCTCTTGCGCTTCCTCCTTTCTCTAGGTCTTCTTGGGTGAACCCTAGTACATCCTGAATGCTAGCAGACAAGTGAGGAGAATCAGCCGGTGGGACCAAATGATTCTCGTCAAGAACTTCATGCAATGCGGCTTTTACCTGCAGCTTGTATTTCTGAGTTTGGCTTGAGCCCATGCACAGCGGCCCCACTAAAATGAACGAAAACATGATTTTTGATACTTTAAATAACATGTATACTCCAGTTTGTAATAAATGATATCCTATCTTTATTATTGCTTATAATATTTAAATAAACGTTAATATAAACATTTTTTTCCAGTTTGCACGAATTGAGCGCCATCGGGGTATTCCCACTTTCCAAAAGATTACGAATGTTTGAGCAGATCAAACGCTCGCTAATCTTAGCTTTTTGAGCCGCAATAATTGAGTGCCTCGGTAATAATGGATGCCCAGATATGTACAGTGCCCAAGTATGTATAGTGCTCCTGGGGTACGTAATTTGGAGCTCTTCGGAAAGCCAAGCGAGATACCACAATTTGCAAAAATGGTACGGCACGTTAATTATATCACCTCCCCGAACTGCGGAAACCTTGGAGGTTCTACTTCGCCGCTTTCCTCCACTTCGCCGCTTTCCTCTACTTCGCCGCTTTCCTCTAGTTGGCCACTTCCTTCTGCTTGGCCGCTTCCTTCCACTTCGTTGCTTTTTTCTATTGCGTTCTTCGCTTGGTCTGCAAAACTAAGGAAAAGATCCAAATTGTAATTAGGAGATTCCGTACACTCTGCTTCATAGGCGAATATCGCCATTACCAACACCTCTAGTTGCACAACTTGTTCCATTAAATTTCTGATAAGTGACACTTTCATGTTGATGTCCCGTCTACGTTCAATATTAAAAAGCTCTGCTATCTTATTTAAATCTTCCTGATCTAAATCGTTGTTAGTTGCCGTGTATATAATCCTTTCTAACCTATCTTTTATAGTTCCCCCTGCATCAATGTCCGATTGCCTGAATCCGAGCGAATCGTGAATAACAGGTGCATCTGCAATAAGCATGCCAATGACTCCAGTCTTCCTAAGAACTTGAACTAATGCTTGCTTCATTTGCACTATGTGTTTATGCTGCACTCTGTCCAAATTTTCGTCTGGAACAGATGTTCCAGCGTATAGCGGGACAAAAATAAACCCAATTAATACTTTTTTAAATTTTGAAAACATGAGAACTCCAAATGTAATAAATAATAATATTTTGTTAAAATGAATTAACGGTCTACGCCTTTTCTATTGAATCATAAGCGAGGCTATCTCGGCATATGCTCATTCTTACGAGGGTTTGGAACGAGATCTCTCGCTGAGTACGGTTGCGTCATCGATGTTAGTTGATCTCCTATCGATCTTCTCGTATCTTCAATGACTTTTTGTCGGTTCATCGCAAAAGAAATCAACTCAGGCAATTCATCAAAATCAGCACAATACCCCATATTATAAACGAACAGCGCCGTTAACAGCGTTCTTACTTTATGAGCCTCTTCCATTGCTGCGCTCATGCCCATTACCAACGCGTTTGTGTCTCGTCTACGTTCAGTGTTGTAATACTCCATCATTTTACGGAGTTTGCCTTTATTTATACTGCTACGCGTTGTACTTGTAATAATCTTTTCTAATCGATCCCTTATGCTTCCATGCTCTTCGATGTCTGTTTGCGTCAATCCTAATGCGTCCTGAATGCTGGTAGACGCGTGAGGGGATTCAGTAGGAGGGGCCCAATGATCTTCGTCAAGAACCTCATACATTGCATCTTTCGCCTGTTGTATAAGTTTTTGTGTCGTACCTGCGCCCATGCATAGCGGACCTACAAAAATCAACGAAAACGTGACTTTTGATACTTTAAGTAACATATATACTCCAATTTATAAAAATGTCGTCCTATCCTTATTATCTCCTGTAATGTTTAAATAAACGTTAAAGTATATTATCTCTGCAATTATTTTGTGTATTAAAGATGCTTGTGAGTCGCCGATTTGCTACAATTAACCGGTCGTTTCACAATACGCGCAGAAACTTATGCAAAAGATAGTCGAGGTTAAAGACCTTTGTGTTAAATTCGGAAGTTTTTGGGCTGTAAAAAATGTATCTTTTTCCGTAAATTGTGGGGAGATTTTCGGATTCCTTGGGGCCAATGGTGCTGGCAAAACCACTACAATTCGCGTAATTTGCGGCCTAATAAACGCAACAAGCGGCGAAGTAATCGTGGATACGGAACATTTTCTTCGCGGGAAAGAAGACATAATCAAGGCTAAGGTCGGCTATATGTCACAGCGCTTTACGCTTTACAATGATTTGTCTATAAAGGAAAACTTAGATTTTGCTGCAGCTACTCACAACGTTTCTCGTAAAAATTTACGACAAAACAAAGAAGAACTATTCGAATTAATACAGCTGAACAGGAAAGAGTCCACGCTCGTATCGGAACTTCCAAGCGGCATAAAACAGCAAGTCGCCTTGGTCGCAGCGTTAATCCACCAACCCAAACTTGTGGTTTTAGACGAGCCCACAGCAGGAGTCTCCCCTGCATCAAGGGCGTCTTTTTGGGAGTTAATTCGTAAGTTGACGGCTATGGGAAAGACGGTTTTCGTTACAACGCACTACATGGACGAAGCCGAAAATTGTGGACGAGTCGCGTTAATGCGCTCCGGAGAGTTGATTGCGATGGGAACAGTACCTGAGCTGAAGCAGGAAACGTTTAGCGAGCAAATGTATAACGTGACCCCAAAATCTTCGGAGGCTGAGGAAAAGTGCCAGGGGCTAGCGAAGTTGTGTACGTTGTTTGAGCCGTGTGGAATTCATTATCATGTTATATTAAGGGACGAAAGTTCTTTGTCCTTGTTTCAGGAAATAGCTCAAGTTGATAAAATAAATCCGTCATTGGAAGATGTGTTTATTCAACGAGTAGAACATGCGGCAAGTACGCCCACACCTTAAAAAATAACGCAGTAAAAAAACAAACATTTCGTACGATTTATAAACATTTTGCATGATTTATTACAAAACAGGAGGCCAATCGTGAATTGGGAAAGTCAAATCGCAATGAAATATTTACGATCCAAAAAGAAAGACGGGTTTCTTTCCGTAATTACAGGGTTTTCCTTTTTAGGAATATGCATAGGGGTAGCGACGTTGATCGTCGTAATGTCTGTCATGGGAGGGTTTCGCGACGAACTTCTCACGCGAATCATCGGCATGAAGGGGCACGTCATCATATACGGGGACTCGGACATAAAGGAAAGTGACGCCTTCCTCTCCGACCTAAGGCGGTGCAAGCATGTAACACAAGTTTGCCCCATGATAGAAAAGCAGTCCGTCATAACAAGCGCAGAAAAAATGCGAGGTGCTCTCGTGCTTGGGGTTACGCCGGAAACCTTGCTTGAAAGAGAGCTGCTTCGGCGCGCCATTTCGCCTCCCCTTGCGTCGTCGTTTTCGGGGGACGTCGTTATTGTAGGCAAGCGTATGGCTGAGTTGATGGGGCTTCGTCTGGGGGACTGTGTCACATTGATGGACCCGCAAGGGGAGTCTACTCCGTTTGGGACAGTTCCAAGGCAGCGCGAATTTAAGATTGTTGCACTTTTGGAAGTTGGCATGGTTGAATACGATAAGAATGTGGTGCTTATGCCATTGCAATCTGCGCAAGACTTTTTTCAAATGTGCGGCATGCTCACGCAGTTTGAAGTGTTCACAGATAACGTTGAGCGTAATGATGAGATCGTAAAAGAAATAAAAAAAATAACGCCGCTTATGGTTTTGGGGTGGAAGCATGGAGATTCGCATTTTTTCCAAGCAGTACAAGTAGAGCGCAATGTTATGTTCCTTATTTTGACGCTAATTATTTTAATTGCGTCGTTTAATATTATTTCTGGGTTGGTTATGTTGGTGAAAGATAAGACACGCGATATTGCAATAATGAAGACAATTGGTGCCAGTCAACGTTCTATTCGGTGCATATTTATGATTGTGGGATCCTCTGTTGGCATATTGGGCACGTTGCTTGGCGTTGGAATTGGGCTCATGTTGACGCTGAACTTGAACACTATTGTGAACTTTATTCAGAGCCTAACAGGGACGGATTTGTTCTCGGCGGAGGTTTATTTCTTGTCAAATTTGCCATATAAGCTTAATGCGTACGAGGTCTTGTCTATATCTTTGATTGCGGTTGTGCTGTCGATTCTGGCGACGATTTATCCATCTTACAGGGCAGCCAAGCTTGACCCAGCGGTTGCGATTCGTGAAGGGTAAATAGGTAGAGTTCCAAGGGGACGGTGTACGCCTCGTTATAACAAGGCTGTTTTTGCAGTGCTTTTATTGCGTAAAGGTGCGCTATTGATTCGTTTGATAAATTCCGCTAGCGTAAGGGCCATAAGGTAAATTTTTGGTTTATGGAGAATTCATATGCGTAGTATTAGGTCAGTTTTTCATTTAGTGTTTTCCTCGTCATTGAATATGGCGAAGCGTTGTATACCGGGGTCATCAGTGGATCATAACTTGAAGGGAAGTAAACGTTTATCTGCCCAGAGTGTTCATCATCTTTTTGAGAGTGAGCATAAGCGTGCAAGCAAAGATAACAGAGCTGGAATATGCTCACTTGCAGTTGGTTTTATCGTCGGAATGGGGGGCAGTTGTACAGTTTTTGCTTCCAGTCATGCATGGGAAATTTATGATGATCTTTTTATAGACACAATCCATCACGTGGATGACGCGAGCATTAAGGCTATTCTGAAGCATGAGGCTATTTTTGTAGATGGATGCCCTTACATGATCCATCACATGAATGACGGGGGCATTGAGGCTATTTTCGGTCAGACCAGTGGATTACGAGCAACAGGAGTAGGATACCGTGGGACTTTGTTTATTCCGGACCAGATAACATTTCAGGGTAGGTGTGTTCCGGTTGTTGCTGTAGGGATAGGTGCGTTATCAGGTTGGCAGGGGACAAGGGTTATTGTTGGAAGGAACGTCAAAGTAATAGGTGATGGCGCTTTTTATCGTTCAGATGTGTCAGTAGTTGAATTTTTAGAAGGCAGTTGTCTAGAACGCATTGAAGATGGGGCGTTTGCAGGATCTGGTTTAGTAGAAATTGTTCTTCCAGATGGTCTGTCTTACATTGGGGAAAAAGCTTTTAGTGATTCAAAGCTGAAAAGAATCTACATTCCTGCAGAAGTTTCAGTTATTCCAGAATATTGCTTTTGGGGCTGCAAAGATTTGGAAATGGTTAGAATTGCACAAAACAGTGTCCTTACCGAACTGGGCGATTATGCATTTACAGCATGTACTAAACTATATGACATGAATATTCCAGATAGTGTGAATACTGTAGGGGAAGAGTGCTTTAGTGGTTGTTGCGCTATGCAGTATCCTCAAGATTGGTATCCAGCAAATGTAAAAGA
>JAISRQ010000028.1 GCA_031273545.1 Holosporales bacterium | reverse complement strand
TCAAACGCGATCAAATACCGGATTTTAGTTGCAATCAAAAACTAAAGCGACTTCAATGGAACACTGATTTTTACAATCCTTGCTAAAATCCATGATTTAATCACGTTTAGGTATATACCTATTTTCCAAAAGATTGCGAACTCATTAGACCGACAAACTATTACGAATGTTCAATCTTCGATCCGCACTCTTAAGGGGCTCATCTCCACAAATAATTAGCAATTAATGCTATTCTTCGCTGAATATCTCAGAAAAATCCACTATCTTCAGACATCCATGCGACTCGCTTCTAGATGAAAATAAGCTGTTCATCCCACACAAAACGGCTAGCTCTGGCGATGTATCAGCCCCCACGGCTCTGAATGCTCCTAAATAGTCAGAATAGTCAGTATGACTATTTATCAATACTTCCATTACCAAACTTGCAGCTTTATTGAATGTTGGTGGATTATCTAGACCTTTCATGGATAGCCCTAGGAAAAATTTTGCATCAAGACTTCCAGCTTCAGCCTTGCGTTCTAGGTAGCTTTGCACCTCAGGCATTGTCCTTCCTCTTCCACAGCGCAAACCTACGTATCGAGATATGTCTTTCCCTAACTCGTCTGCCTTTAATAATGAAGACAGCATGTCGCCGCCATGCTTGGAAGGAATTAAATAACCCAATAAGATATTAGCTTCTATTTGATAATCCCCTGCACTTGCTTGTTCTAGTAGAATTTCCTTTATAAGCTGTACTCTCCCGTCATATCCATTAGCATGTCTTACATCGGAAATCCTTTGTATGATGCGTTCCTCTCTTAGTTTTACTGCCTTCAAAAATAACTTCACTGCCTCCCTTGTCGTTGCAGGTTTTTCTATAAGGAAGCGACCCAGCGCGACCATTGCATTGACATTGCCAGCGTTTGCTAGCTTTTCTAGAGCACTTACCACTTTTTCTGGCTCAGTCTCCAGCATTTCTGATGCAAACTCATCGAACTCGTGCGTCCACAAAACATTCTGCAGCATGCCTGGTGCAAGCTCATCGGAGTGACTCGAATAGTCAAGTAGAATCTTTTCTATTTGTTCTGGGGAAGCACTTTTTGTAAGATACTCAATATTACATAATAGAGCCTGACCGTTGCTATCAAATCTATTTAGCCATTCGTCAGCTGATATCATTCGCATATTATATTCAATATTAAAATTCAGTGCAGCAGGACAATTATTGTCAATCAATCTTTGCAAAAATGCAGGGAAACAATCTCTGGATACATGGCTATGATAGGAAATTGCATAATATAACGTACGTAGAGCAGTGCTATTTCCTTCTTTGGCGAGCTTCACAAGCGATCTCATAACGCTCAATTGCGTTTCTGGCGCCAACCATGCAATAAAGTCAAACGAATTTGGCGTCATTACTGGTATTTCTCTCCCAATTAAGTCTAATATCAACTTAGTAAAAGACGCTTGCACTTCTGGATTTCGTATCACGCCAACATAATCTGACGTTGTTAGCGCAGACAACGCCTCCTTCTTGCCCTCGTTTGCCAGTTGTATGAAGAAATTCGATACTCTGTCTTTAACATACGACCCCTCATCACATTCAAATTTGCGTGCAACAATACATTTCAAAAATCCAGTACAAATACGCATTGCTTCAGTGTTGCCTGCGTAAGCAGCGCCTAATAACGTGTCCAATGCGTTGTTTCGCTCTTCAGGTGTTCCTATACCACTGCGCAGTATTCCAAACAAAATGCTGAGCAGGTTCGTATTACCAGACTTGGCAGATTCTATTAATTCGCTTATGGGATGTCCGCACAACTTTATTGTATCCCTTACGACTGAACTCGCATCCATAGGAGCAGCGTCATCTACTGATGGACGAGCATCAGAGGCATAGGATTGCCCACCAAAACAGCTTATCGCCGACGCAAACAGCATACTTGTTTTTGTCATTTTAATTGTCCCCTTAAACATACTTTTCCTCTTTACAACCTACTACCAACCGCTAGGCTACCCCATTTATGGATTTCGTCCAATACCCAACATACAAGAAATTGGGGCAGTTATATATCTGGAGGCCCAATGAATGCAAACCAGAGATTGATTGCGAGCCTGATATGAACAAACGTTTGCAATTGTTCAGCTTTTAGTCCGCACTCAAGGGCGCCCTCTAAAGAATTCACGATATAGTGAATCTGTCTTAAATTTGATACAAAACAACGTGGCAACGCGAGCACCTATCTCATTTTTGTGTCCAAGTTTTCAAGCAATTGCACTATAGTGCTACTCCTCGTCGAATGCGGCGGAAAAATCCACCAGCGCCAATTCGTAATGTGACTCGGTCCTAAACAGACTTCGTGAAGCAGGTAAATGCAGTTTGCTCATACCACATAAAACTGCTAGTTCTGGCGACGCATCAGCATCCGCTATACGGAACCCCCTTAAATATTCAGAATAGTCTGTATGGCTATTTATCAACGCTTCCATTACAAGACCTGCAGACTCATTATATGCTAATGGGTTATTCGGATTTTGCGTGTGCAATCCTAGAAAAAATTTTGCATCAAGACTACCAGCTTCCGTCTTACGTCGTAAGTAATTTAGTGGCTCAGCTATTGGTAAACTATGTGTTTTTAACAAGTGTAAACCTACATATAGAGATACGTCTTTTCCTAACTCATCTGCCTTTAATAACAAAGAAAAAAAGTTGTCATCGCGTTCGGAAAAGGTTAGATATCCCAATAAGATATTAGCTTCTGCTTGGTAATCCCCTATACTTGCCTGCTCTAGCAGAATCTCATTTACAAGCTTTGCCTTCTCTTTATATTCATCAGAATGTTTAATACAAGAAATTCTTTCTCTGGCACGTTCACCTCCTAGTTTGACTGCTCTTAACAATAACTGCACGGCCTCCCTAGTTGTGGCTGGATTTTTTAAAAAGAAGCATCCCAGCGCAACCATTGCGGTGCTATCACCAGCGTTTGCTAATTTTTCAAGAGCACTTACCACCTTTTGGGGGTCAGTCTGTAACATTTTTGGTACAAAATCTTTTGACTTAGACGTAAGTGAAGCAAGTAAAATCTGTTCTATTTGTTCTGTGGAAGCATCTTTTGTAAGGTATTCAACATTACAGAGCCAATCTTCACCAGTGCATTTGAATGTGTCTAGCCAGTCGCCAGCTGATATCATCTTCTGGTCAGGTCTAATATCTAAATTCAGTGCAGCAGGACAATTATTTTCTACCAACTTTTTTAAAAATTCAGAAAAACAAATCCTAGATTTATTGCCATTACAAATAGATGTCATATCACATATATCTCTTAACGTATGTAGAGCCGTGCCACTTCCTCCTCTTGCAAGTTTCACAAGCGATTTCATAAAGTCAATTTGTTCTTCTGGGGCGAGTCGCTCTACAAATTCAAACAGACCTTGCGTTTTTACTGGTATTTCTCTTCCAATTAAGCTTAATATCAACTTACGAAAAGGCGCTTTCGCTTCTTGCTTGTCTTCTACGCGAAGCACATCTACTGTCGTTTTCAGCGCAATCAACGCTTCTAGCCTTCCCTCTTGAGCCAGTTGTATGAAGAAACCCGATAATTTGTCGAGAATGTGCTTGCCAGCAACCCCTGCAGAATTACTTGAGGAAGGCATAACAAGGTCAAGACAACGGCGTAGTGCGTTAACGTCGCCTGCGCGAGCAGCGTTAAATAATGAATCCAACGCTTCGTCTCGCTCTTCAGGTGTTCCTATGTTACTGCACAGTACTCCAAACAAAACGTTGAGCAGGTTTGAGTCACCAGGCTTGGCAGACCTTGCTAATTCGCGTATGGAATGTCCGCACAACTTTGTTACGTTATCGACCGGACGAGTACCCATAGTAGAAGCGCTACCTAAGACAGGACTATCCATCGCAGAAACGTTGAGGTGTCCCCCAATACAGCTTGCGATCGACGCCAATAATATACCTTTCGTATTTGCCATTTTCATTATCTGCTTGAACATACCCATCATTCCTTTGTACACTCTCTTCTCTAATTGTTATTGTGCCACCCCCCTGCATCACAGTCAACGCCCTGCACAGTATGCCCCCAGCTTATTGGTTTAATTTCGGCACAGTTGCACGATAAAACTGTTCAACGCACACGCGATGTAGTAGGATTACGAAGAGTTAACCAATCTAACGAGCTTATAATGGATCCACATCGGGCATATCTGTATTCAGTCACACTTGCTAGGTCTCTTGCGATTGCGTCTGTATATGATACATTCGCCGAAAGTTGGGAAGACAGCAACTTCAACATATATGATCATAGTTTTGACCGTATCACAGACAAGGCATTTAAGGCGTTCGTAAATGAAATAAATATTTTACCGGCAAATATGGCGAAAGAACCGCACATTGTTCGATTAATTGGGCAATCTGGAAGTGGCAAGACTACGCAACTGTACGAAGCCGTGAAAAACAATATTGCATTCGGCTTTGTCCACCTTTCCGTTGGGAAATGCGCGAAATTTCACCCCAAATATAATGAAATAAGGGAAGAGTTTGGACGCGAAATGTTACGGGAGAAAACTAATGGTTTCGCGCTTTTGCTGCTGTTTCGCTTGTTGGAAAAGTTAATTGAAGAAAAATACAACATTTTGCTCGAGTTAGCGTTCCTAGAGCCAGAATTTGAATCGTATTTTTCCAAGTTGGCAATTGAAAAATATCACCTGCTGTATAATGTTATGGCTGTTCCGAAGGCGTTGTCGGACAGCTTCATCTCGAAGCGCCAAAAAGAGCAAGGGCGCATTGTGACTCAGGAATCGGCTGATTATTTCTTTGACGTGTTTCCCAGGGCTATGAGCGTGTATAAGCCTATGTGGGATGGAGCAGACGATGGAAAGACGACTTTCCTTTTGTGGAATGCTTACAAACGTGAACCTATAATGGCTGCAGCGTGTTGTGACGAAAGATTTATAAAGCTGTTGTCAGAAGAGCAAAATAAAAAGATAGAAGATATTCCATTAGTAGATGAAGAAGAATTAAGACGTGCTAAAACGGAGTATTTTAACAAGCTTACGTATTTTAACGAATCGTATGACAGAGAGAAGTTTGCGAATATTATAACGTCGCGTTTGCTGTGCGATTTTCCAAAATTTATTTACGACGACGGCGTTGAACTAACGCAAATTCAAACGGGGTGGACAAATTTCGTTTTTCGTGTAGTGAACGGAAGCAAGGCTAATATCCACGCCTCAAAAGATTACGGACTCTCTGAGGGAACAAATGCTTACGATTCTTCGGCTTCTGGTCCGCAATCTTCGGGGGCCCCCGTATATATTGCGCGATTTCCTCGTGGGGCGTGTTTCGCGCGTGCTATGAAAACGGATGTGGCTGCAACTCATTATGTCAAGAGCGTAACGGATATTCCTGTTGCGGATATTCAAATTTATTTCGAGGGATTTCGTCCGTTTTCTATGCACGTGGAGATCCCGGGACGAGCGTTGTCATCTTTCAAATTGAACGAGCTGACGTCAAACCAAATTGACGAGCTAGCGAGACAAATCGCCGGATTTTTTGCAAAAATACATGCGTTGAATACGCCGTCCCCACTGCAGCGGCGCTTGTCCACGTTTTTGCGGGAGGTCCTGGACGAGGTCCCGTCATATACGGATTACTCTGATATTGATTTATTAGAACAATTTGAGACCGATTTTCCAATTTTAGCAGTCCATGGGGACTTGAATATCGGGAATATAATTGTGGATGACGATTTCAACATTGTAGGATTTTTGGATTTTGCATTTTTTGGGGTGTCTATCCCCGAAGCAGACTTGGCGCGCATCACGTGCAGGATTGACGACGCGTTCTTTGCCAAAATTGTTTCGTACTATGAGGAAGTGTCTTCGCGCAAATTAGATAGGGAGCGGCTTAGCCAGATGACGAAGATGTGGAAGGGCATAGAGCTCCACTACATTAAGTATATGAGGCAGACTATGCCGGATGTAGTTGTGCCAGATGTGGTTGGGTGAACCCGCCCGCATAGTTCTTTCGCTCTGCCCTTAGGGAGTGTAAGAACCCGCCCGCATGATTCTTTAGCTCAGGGGGTGGATAGCCCCCCGCATGATTCTTTAGCTCAGGGGGTGGATCCGCGGAAAAGATTGCCGTAGGAAGAGGCTCATCCCCCTAAGAACAGAGTCATTTGGAAAGTGGAAAAACTACTGGGTAAATATTTCCGCCCCCCATTCGTCGAGGATGTCTTGGGCAATTTCTGCGGCAATGTCGGGTGATACTTTTATTTTTAGTTTTTGTTCCCGTACTGATGATATAGCAAAGGCGGATGGATCAATCTCGAGAATAGATTCTGGTATCTCTATTTGCTGTAGTGATGAACAGTTTGCAAAAGCCGAGCGGCCGATTGTTTGAATGCCTTCTGGTATTTTCACATGGGTTAATGATCCGCAGCAGGAAAAAGCTTTTTCGTTGATTATTTCAATGCCTTCGTGTAAGATTAACTCTTTCAAATTATTACATTGAGAAAATGCGTACGCACCGATTGTATTGACGGATCCTGGTACTTCTACTCGTTCTAATCCATTGCAGTCGGCAAAAGCACGTTCGCCGATTTTAAGGATGCCATCGCCTATAAATAAGCGGCTCAACTTATCACATCCATAAAATGCACGAGAACCAATTTCTTTTACACCTTTGAGTATTTCTACTTGCTCTAATTCTTTGCAGCCGGCAAAAGCACTACTTCCGATCTTTTCAATGTTCTCGTGTAGAACGAGGCTGCTAAGTCCATTACATCCCAAAAATGCGCAAGCTCCAATTTCTTTTACGCTTTTCGGTATTTCTACTCGCGTTAATTCTTTGCAACCGGCAAAAGCGTTTCCTCCGATTTTAAAGATGCCCTCGCCTAGAAATAGGCTATTCAACTTGTTACATCCATTAAATGCGCAAGCTCCAATTTCTTTTACGCTTTTCGGTATTTCTACTTGCGTTAATTCTTTGCAACCAGCAAAAGCGTTTCCTCCGATTATAAAGATGCCATCGCCTAGAAATAGGCTGTTCAAGTTCTCACATTCATTAAATGCACCAAAACCAATTTCTTTTACGCTTTTTGGTATTTCTACTTGCGTTAATTCTTTGCAACCAGCAAAAGCGTTTCCTCCGATTTTAAAGATGCCATCGCCTAGAAATAGGCTGTTCAACTTTTCACATCCATCAAATGCGCCAGAACCAATTTCTCTGACGCTCCCTGGGATTTCCACTCTCGTTAATTCTTTACAGTTGGCGAAAGCGTTTTCCCCAATTTTAGAAATGCCATCGTGCAGGACTAGGCTGCTCAACTCACATTCAGAAAATGCGTCATACCCAATTTCCTTGATACTTCCCTTCGGTGCTTCTATGTGACGTAGTTTTGATTTCCTAAAGGCGTTGGCACCGATTGTAATAGTATCGGCGTTTGGTATTCTCACGCTTCCAACGAAACTTTCAAAGAACGCAAAATTTCCAATGGTGACAACCTTCCCAGGTATCAATACTTCACTGTCTACTTCGCCTAGATGCTTGCATCCCCAGAAGGCGTTCATACCGATTATTGTGACACTATTTGGTATTATTATCTTTTCCAATAATTCGCATTCTCTAAAAGCAAAATCGCCAATTTTCTTGATGCCTTCTGGGAATGCCATTTTTCTCAGTGATTTGCATTCTTGAAAAGCAGAAAAGCCAATCTCCTCGATACCTTCGGGTAATACTACTTCTTTCAGTAATTTGCACTTAGAAAAGGAGAAGTCATTGATCTTTTTTAATCGACAACCTGGGGCAAATTCGACTCGCTCTAAATACGGGTATAAATGAAACTTTTCGTCAGCCAGACTCGTGACATCTGCTGGAATCGTCAATACTTTGTCGTTTAATTTCGCATTAAATCTCACACAATTGGCCATTCTACTTAGGTTTTCTTGTAGGTTTTCTTGTAGGTTTTGAATTTGTTTTAGCGAAAAAGCATCGTCACTTTTAGATCTATAGTCTAGAACGTAATTATCACTCCAATCTTCATATTTACAATAAGTTGAGTTTGTATCTTTCTGCAACTCGTCTAGACATTTACCACAAAGATGAAATCTAAAACCTTGTTCACGGTACCCGGCCCTATTAACAAGAATATCTTCATTCTGTCTATCCTCTATTATGTATACTTGATTACCAATTAATAATGGACATATCCCTTGCATGGTAAGCATTTCATCGGGATTTTGCCAAAGCATCTTAATGTCATCTAGGCTAAGTGCTGTTTCCCCCTCGAACTGGAAAATGTGGCAGAGATGTCTGGTAGAATCTCCAAACCCTGATTGCCAAGAAATTATGTATTCTGATCGTTCGGAGGAGGACATTCCATCCCATTCTGGAGCTTCTTGCAATGTTGGTTTTAACATAGGGTAGAATAAACCACAAAAGTCAACCTGCGGCGAATTCATTATCGAATAATTAACAAATGCTGTTAGTGTTGATTCCTGTTTCGATTTCATTGGCGAACAACAATCGATTGAACAGTGATATGCGTGCGTTAGTTCGTGCAAAATAGTCCAGTCAAGATCTGATGAAGCTGATAATCGTTTAAAATCGAGAGAAACCGATCTTACTGATCCCTCAAAGTAAGCACCACTTGCATCTTCAATGGAAATACCTGTGAAATCTTTTACAAAATGTATGCGTTCTTCCTCACTAGAATTTAGGACGTATGCAGTTATTAAAGACATAATGCGTTGAAACCCCGTCTTATTTGCAAGCAATCTTTTGATCACTGATTTGAACTCGTCCTTATTTTCGTCTTTGAGTTTACTTACGTCAAAGAGGGCCCTTTCATCCGTTCCTATAATCAAATTGGCTAGCCAATCTATTGTCTCGGCTGCTAAACCGGAAATCGTTTCATCACGTTCATCAGACCCGCTTGGGTGTTCAATTCGTTCGTAAGCCTTTTTCAGTGGAGAACTTTCTCCTAAAAGCCACTGTAAGTTGCCAGGAGTAAGTGGATGTGCTGCACTAAGCCCATCGCCATATTCCAAAGTTATCGGCTTATCTGAAACACCAACAAGCCTGCTTAGTGCTACTCTTCTTAAGTTAGGAAAAGAAACGTCGACGGATATTATTAAAGGATTTCCCTGAGAAATAGTAGTTGAGTCCTCTTGAGAAATACTGATCAGGTCCTCTTGATGAATAGTTCGCGGGGCACCTACATATTTCTTAAAGCCAAATATCCCTCCAAGTCTTATTAACGAACGGATGGCTTCGCAATACCCATCTTCCACGAAACTGTATTTGCTGCTCCCATTTGCAACGGAGCTGTGTTCCCAAGATGAAACTTCCTTTTCTTTCGCTGCATAATCTTCTAGCGACAACGTTGGCCGTTTATGCAATACCCTTTTGAAATTTGAAAAGGAAGGAACCCTTTTGAAATATTTCTTCCGTTGCTCTGCTGGCGTTTGTGCTGGAGCAAGAGCAGCCACTGCGTCACTGCGCTGTGCACTTGCAGCACGTGAAACATCTCTATCAGCCGAGAACAGACCACTTATGCCTATAGTAAAACTAATACCGGTGACAACCCAGTTGTCCCCCCGACTTCTTAATAAAGATTTATTCATATATTACAGTTATAATAAGCACCATCTACAGTATTAATTGTCGTTGATCTTGTATTCCTCGGTCAAGTATATAAATACGATCAAATAAAGGTTGCAAAAATTGGTGGACTAACACCTTTACCCTGCCCCTCAGGGAGTGAATCCCCGAGGAAGGTTTCCTCAATAAACGAAAGGGGCCTGTCCCCCCAAAAATAGACTATTTGGGGGAGAAGGAGTACTACCGGGCAATTTCCGCGTACCATCTATCGAGTGTTTCTTGACTAATTTTTGCAGCAACACGGGACGACGTTTTTATTTTTAGTTTTTGCTTCCGTTTTGATTGTACATGAAAGGCGGATGGATCAATCTCAGTAATAGTTTCTGGGATCTCTACTTCCTCCAATGAGAAACAGTCCGCAAAAGTAAAATTCAAGTCTTCTATTATTTCAATGCCATCGCGCAGAACTAGGTGAGTCAAATTATTACAGTTATAAAATGCGCAATCGCCAAATTCCCTGACGCTTCCTGGTATTTCTACTCGCGTTAACCCGTAGCAATAGGAAAAAGCATTTTCGCCGATCCGATAAATACCATCACCTAGATCCAAACGCATCAGATTATAACACCCAACAAATGCAGAATCTCCAATTTGTTTGACGCTTCCTGGTATTCTTACTCGCGTTAATCCTCTGCAGTAAGCAAAAGCGTATGCTCCGATGTTAGAGATGTCACCGCATAGAAATAGGCCGCTCAATTTATCACACCCGTAAAATGCACAGTAGCTAATTTCTTTGATGGTTTTTGGTATTTCTACTTCCATTAATTCTTTGCAGTCAGCAAAAGCGTTTTTTCCGATTACCTGGATACCATTGCCTAGAACTAGGTTGCTCAACTTACTACATCCATAAAATGCGCCATCCTCAATTGTTCTGACGCTTCCTGGTATTGTTACTTCAATTAGTTCTTTGCAGTTGGCGAAGGCTTTTCCCCCAAGCTTAGTGACGCCATAAGGAAGAATTATTTTACTCAGCTTATTGCATTCTGAAAATGCGCCCTTCTCAATTGTATTTACGCCTCTTGGTATTTCCACTTCCGCTAACTCACTGCAACAAGCAAAAGCGTATTTTCCAATTTTAGAGACTCCCTTGTCTAGAATTAGGCGGTTCAACTCATTACATCCATAAAATGCGCGATCCCCAATTTTCTTGATACTTCCTTCCGGTGCTTCTATTTTGCGCAGTTTTGAGTTACTAAAGGCGGACCGACCAATTGTAATAATATCAGCATTTGGTATTTTTATGTTTCCAACAAAACTTCCAAAGAACGCTGAGTAGTCAATTCTGACAACCCTCCCAGGAATCAATACTCCGTCTACGTCGCCCAGGTGCTCGCATTCGTAGAAGGCACTATCTCCGATTTTTGTGACGCTCTCTGGTATTTTTATTTTGCTCAGTGACTTGCATCCATAAAAAGCAGAACAACCAATTTCCTCTATGCCTTCAGGTAGTATTACTTCTCTCAATGATTTGCATACCGAAAATGAGCAAGTGTCGATCTTTTTTAATTGACAACCTGGAGCAAAATTGACTCGCTCTAAATATGGATATAAATGAAACTTTGCATCAGCCAGACTCGTAACATCCGCTGGAATTGTCAGCACCGTATCGTACGGATCCGAATTAAATCTCGCAGAATTTGTTATCCTACGTAGGTGTCCTCGTAGATTTTCTCGTAGGATTTGAATTTGCCTAACGGAAAAAGTCTCATCATGCCTAGATCTATAGTCTAGAACGTAATCACCCTGATCTTTGTACTTTTCTCTACCGTAAGTTGAGTCTACCTTCGTCCGCCATTTCTCTAAATGTATAGAATTGTCGTGAAATCTAAAGCTTTCTTCAAAGGATCCAGCCCTGTTAACAAACATATTTTCACTATGTCGATCTTCTATTACGTATACTTGATTATCAATTAATAACGGTAATATTCCTTGCATAGCGAGCATCTCTAGAGGATTTTTCCACATGTCATTGATATCATGCATAGAAAGTGATTCACCTTCCCTGAATGAGGAGAAACGCTTAACAGAATACCCAAACCCTGATTTCCAAGAAGTTATATAGTTTTGTTTCTCGTAGGAAGACGCTATATCCCACATTGGATCTTTCGACAATGCTGGCCTTAACATTGGGTAAAATAAACTGCGAAAATCAATCTGCGGCGAATTCATTATTGAATAATTAACAAACGTCCCTAGTTTGCACAGTTCATCGGAATCCGGTAACGGGCAAAAATCTATTGAGTAGTGATATGCATGCGTTAGTTCGTGCAAAACAGTCCAGTCAAGATCTGAGGGGTTCGTTAATCGTTCAAAATCGAAGGCAGCCATTCTTATTGATTCCATAAAGAAAGCTCTCGCGTTTAATCGATCAAAATCAATGGGCGCGTCATAGAATGGGTGACGTGAGAAAATACGCGGATCTTCGTACGTAATATTCGTATTTTCATCTCCAAGGGAAATTCCTGTGAAACCTTTTACAAAATGGACGTTTTCTTTTTGACTAGAATTGAGAACGGTTGCAGTTACTAAAGACATAATACGTTGAAACCCAGTCTTATTTGCAAGCAATCTTTTAATAGATGATCTGAAGTCGCTCGCGTATTGATGATAGATGTTACTCATGTCGATAATGGCACCGTCATGCGGTCTTACAATCAAATCGGTTAGCCAATCTATTATCTCAGGAGCTAACCCGGAATTAATTTCGTCACGCTCAGGCCCTTTGGGCTGTTCAATTCGTTCGTAAGCCTCTTTCAGTGGTGAACTCTCTCCTAAAAGCCACTGTAAGTTGCCAAGAGTAAATGAAAACCTTGACAAAAAGCCGTTGCCACGATCTAGCTTGATCGGTTCTGGTGAAACACCAGCGAGCCTGCTCAGAGCGACTCTTCTTAAGTTAGGGAAAGAAATATCCACGGATATTATTGATGCATTTTCGTGAGAAATAGTTTGCGGAGCTCCTATATATTTTTTAAAGCCAAATATTTCGCCAAGTTTTATTAACGAACAGAGGGCCTCGTAGCACCCATCTTGCACGAAACTGTACTCCAAAGATGAAACTTCCTTTTCTTTAACGGCATAATCTTCCAAGGACAATGTTGGTAGTTCGTCTTGTACCGTTTTAAAGTTTGAGATGGAAGGGGCTCTTTTGAAATATTCCTTCCGTCGCTCTGCCGGCGTTTGTGCTGGGTTAAGAGCGGTACTTAGCTGTGCATTTGCGTGTTCAGCACGTGAAGTATCTCCATCAGTAGAGAACAGACCACTTATGCCTACGGTAAAACTAATACCGGTAACAACCCAGTTGTATCTCCGATTCTTTAGCAAAGATTTATTCATATATTGTAATCCTCAATAGCTGCATTTTATACTATTAACTATATCGGCATTGTACTTCTATAATCAAGTATAAAAAATCAAGTACTTTCCACAATACGAATTTTAGACTTACGAATAAAGGAGTAAATACTATTTAGTCGTGGCCAATAAGTAGCAACACCCCATTTCTAATTTGACTGTTCGTATGACCCCGTAGGGTGGTAAGGGCTATTGGGGCCTCCCTATGTTAGATTTTGCTCTGGGAGGATCTATCAACGTAGTTTTTTTAACCATGTCCCTTAGCTGTATATGTTCAGGGTTATCAGATATTCCGATCACACTAGTTATTCTATCATATAAACAGCTGTGGATTTTTCCTCCCTTTTTACATAACATGCTATAAGCGTTAACTTGCAGAGACATAGCTGCAGCGTCTGCTGGCGTTTGGCCGTAGTGCAACACGTTCACGTCAACTCCTTCTATATTAACTAACAATTGTAAAATCTCTGCCCTATCATCTTCTGTACCAAGTGTAGACGACACTGCAAGTACGTGTACGTTCGTGAATCTTTCCTTCTAGTTTCTGCAACGCTTCGTAAGCATCAACGAGCGTAAACCTAGCCGCAACGTCTGCTGGCGTGTCGCCGTTGTGTAACACGTTTATATCGGCTCCTTATACAAAAACTCCCAACTACTATTTTCCTAAGCATTCTATTCTCCTAATGTAAAAAATTTATACTAAACCCTATAGCAATCATACGAAAGAATGATTAAGAAAGCATCACACCGGGCCGAAATGATTGCAAATGCCTAAGCTAGTAAAACGGCCACAATCCTCCAGTTCCTGAGCCGCAATCATTTAGGGCCCCCTGATATCACTCCCCAAATGAATGCGGATCTTCGAGCAAATCAAGCGCCCATGACGCCACAATCATTGGGGGCCCTCAGATATGCTGAAATTTTATCGGGGACCAATAAAGTTAATCAATCAACTCAGTTTTATTGACCATATTCATTAGTCGTATATACTCAGGATCATTAGAACGTGTGCCATACCTACGACAAGGATCTTTTCCCTTAGAAGCGACTTCATCACGCACACGTCTGTGCATCTTTGCTCCTGCTTTATGTAATACTTCGAAATTGTCGACAACCAGATCCAAAGCTGCAGCGTCTGCTGGCGTCCGTTCCCTATATATCACGTTTAAATCAATTCCTTCCACGGTTACTAAGAATTCTAAGACATCTTTCGTCCAGCAACCCTTGAACAGACCCGGCAACGATGCGGCATGGAACAAAGGTGGTGGCGAAGATTCATCTGCACAGGCATTAATATCAATATTCAACCGCCCACTTTTGGCCGCATTAATGAGCGCCTTAACACGTTCCACTTTGCCACTACTTATAGCTACAGATAAATCTCCATCATTTGCCATTCGTTCTTTTCTCGTTAAAGATGCTTCATTTATCGACTCGGCTCTGTTGACCAAGTCTACTAGCTCTTGGTCATAATGTTCTCCCGCACTACCTACGCTCACACGTATCCGCTCGTGGATCTTTCCCCCCCGTTCAAGCAACATTTTGCAAATGCCAATGAGACGAAAAACAATCGCCTGATCTAGTGGCGTTCGTCCACAGTACAACACGTTTACATTGATTCCTTCTACATCTAATAACAATTTTAAGATCTCTAACCTCTCCGGTGTTTCTTTGTATCCCGCTGGCAGTGCCCAGTGCAATGCCGGTACTCTGGCGCGCCCTGGTGAAGCTAATGGAGTATTAATATCAAACTTCGACTGTCCACTTTTGTATACCTCAAGGAGCTCTTTAACCTTACCTACGTCGACGCGACATACGGCGTTAAACAACTCCTCTTTTGTTAATTCCTGCTGTTGTGAGGCAGGCGCTGTACTGCTATTGCCCGTTACAAGTACGCTAGCACATCCAAAAACACAAAAACTCCCAACTACAATTTTCCTAAGCATTCTATTCTCCTAATACAAAAAAACTACACTAACCATAACGCTAATTATACGAAAGAATGATTCAGGAGGTGTAATTCCTAATCTCAAAAATGATTACAATTTTTTTGAGGAATTAAATACTCAAAATCCTTCCGTTTTCTCTGCGCTGCGATTATCGTTTGAAGCCTCCCGAGGGAACGAAACCTCCTCCAAACATGCCGAATCTTTCAGCTGGAATCACCCCAGTTTCTTGGACCATACTCACTAGCCGTGAATAATCAGGATTTTCAGTATATTCTCTGCGCCCAAAACGTCCGACCCGGTTAATTATGTCATTACGCACATCTTCGTGGATTTTCCCTCCGTTTTTACGTAGCACATCATAAGCGTCAACAAACATTTTCTCAGCTGCAATGTCTGCTGGTGTTCTGCACCGATATGATACGTTTACCTCAATCCCTTCTACGCCTACTAGCAATTTTACGATCTCTGTATGTTCCTGCGTTGGATTTGACGATTCCATGGCAATGTGCAAATAGGACGGGGAATAGATGGGGCCATTTACTGAACCATTAATATTAAGTCTTAGCTGTCCACTCCTGTATGCGTCAAGTAACGCCTTTACTAAATTTACTTGCTTCCAAGATATGGCCCGACGTAATTCACCGTCATTCTTCAACAGCTCCCTTTCTGTTAACGTCCCTTCATCTAGCAAGTCAGTTCCTTGGACCAAGTTCTTTAGGTGTTGATACTCATCCTCAGGCAGTTTGTCGTTACCTTGGTCGCCAAAAGAAGGATAATAAAGCTGCCCTGCCCTACCATTTACTATAGCACGCGTGCGCGCGTGAATCTTTCCACCTCGTTTCTTCAGCGCTTCGTAAAAGTCAACTCGCATATGCTTAGCTGCAACGTCTGCGGGCGTTTCGCCGTCATGTAATACGTTTACGTCCGCTCCTCTGGCACTTGCTAATAATTCTAAAATCTCTAAATCATGTAACATCACTGCATGGTGCAAGAGTGGGGATGGGTCACAATTCGAGGGCTCCTTTATTGGGGCATTAATATCAAGTGTGATCCGTCCCTCATTGTGTGCTTCAATCAGTTCTCTTGCTCTACCTGCCTTATTGACAAGCATGGCGAAATACAACTTTTCTTCGTCACTCCCTTGCATATAACCCCCTTGCCATCGTGAAGTTACGGTTGGGGTGCCAAATTTACGCTGTCCAAATCTGCACACGCCAGAGCCCCCTCCACCTACTTGACCTGTGAAGCGAGGTGATGCGCTTTCTTTATGCTGGCCTTGTTGAAATCTACCATTTTTTTTCATATCAATCATAGGAAAACCGGGCCTTTTATCATGCCATTTTATAAAGGTTTCAGCAGGGCGCTCTAACCCTCCTCTTGTAACAGGAGAAGCTGCGGGAGCAGATCTATCTGCAAATACACCTATCAACTCAGTATCTTCAACCAAGCCCTTTAGGTGTTCATACTCGTCCTCGGTCAGTTTTTCGCCAAAACGAAAAGCTTGTCCTGCCATACAATTCATAATAAAACGCGTAGTATTGTTAATCTTTCCACCCAGGTTCTTTAACGCTTCGTAAATGTCAACTTTCCGCAACGCAGCAGCAACGTCTGCTGGAGTTCGGCCTTGATAAAGTACGTTTACATTCGCTTCATTTGCGCCTGCTAATAACTTTACGATCTCTACTCCTTCCTGTCCTCTGCCATATTTAGACGCAATGTGCAAGGCGGGTATTTGAATTGTTTGTTCAAGGGACCCTTTTGACGTTATGTTATTAATATCAAGTTTTAAGCCTCCGTGATTGTACTTCTCAATGAGCTCCCTTACCTTATCTACTTGATTGTTACATATGGCAGCCTCCAACGCCTCTCCATTACGTAATAGCTCATCTTTTTCCTCTTGCGTCCAACCTTCTTGCTGTTGTATGGCAGGCGTTGTCGCGCTACCTTCTGCCACAAATACGCTAGCCCCCCATAAAATACAAAAACTTCCAAGCATAATATTTCTAAACATTTTATCCTCCTGATATAAACAGTTACACTAATTATAATAGTGATTATACAAGACAATAGTAAAGAAAGTGTTACACGAAGTCAAATGGTTGCGAATTCATTATTGGATAAAACGCTGATAATCCTTAAATTTTCGAGCCGCATTCATTGGGGGCCCCCGGGACATGCTGGGTTTTGCCCAGGAGCGATAGCAGGCTAATCAATAAACTCACTTTTTTCGACCATTTCAATTAGTCGTACCAAATGAGGAAAATGACGGTATCTGCGTCTGTAATCTGTCTCACAATAATTCTCGTCAAGTGGCTCCCAACAAAGTCGCATTCCACAACCAATTGCGGACCTTACTATCCCAGGTGTGCTTCTGTGAATCTTTCCTCCTCGTTTATACAACACTTCGTACTCGTCAACTTGTATTAACCGGCCTGCAAGGTCTGCTGGGGTCTCTCCGTTATGTAACACGTTTATATCAATTACTTCCTCGTTTACTAACAATTTTAAGATATCTATCCTATGTTCTTGATGTGACACTGCAACGTGCAACGCTGTACTGTGATCATCAAGTCTAAACTGTCCACGCCTGTGTGCATCAATGAGCGCTTTTACTGTGCCTAGCTCACCGGAATTTATAGCGGCCTTCAAGTAATGTTCATTCAGAGCGAGCGTTCCTCTTTCTATTGAGCTAGTTTCATCTATCAATTCAATCTTTTTAACAAAGTCCTTTAGCTTTTTATATTTAAGGAGATCGTCACCTCTATTACAGGCTAGTTCGAACGAATGATCTAACTGCACGTATGTGCGTCCGTGGATCTTTCCTCCTAGATCATTTAATACTTCGCAAATGTCAATGTGCATATTCTGAACTGCGACGTCTAATGGCGTGTCTCCGTTATGTAACACGTTTACAGAGGCTCCTCCTAATTCTACTAACAATCTTATGATTTCTCCCACACCGCGTGTATTACGCGATCCCGCTGCATGGTGCAAGGCTGGTTGAAAGTCGTCCCCCACTATTGGAGCTGGGGCATTAATATCAAGTTTTAACTGTCCACAGTTGCATGCCTCAAGGAGCGCCGTCACTTCGTCTGCATTACGGAAAAATACGGAGCGAGCCAACTTTCTTCCATTCTCTGATAGTTCACGTATCTCATCTTGCGTTAAATTTTCCTGCGGTTGTAGGGAAAGCGCTGTACTGAAGCTGTCCATTGCGAATGCGCTAGCACTTCCCAAAACGCAAAAACTTCCAACTATAATTTTGCTAAGCATGCTATTCTCCTGGCGTTAAAAAGTTACACTAATCACTTGAGCGACTGTACCACAGAATAACTAAGGAAGCGTTACACCGGGGCCGTTGCGGATTTCTTGGCCCCAACACGCGCTTATGACATCTCAGTTTCTATCCCGCAATCATTGGGGTCTAGAGGTTAGGTTGACGGATTTCTCGTCCTTCTAGGGGTTGTTTCCCGCTTTTTTGTTGGAGAGTGTCCTGCGTCGCCTGCGTTGTTTTGATCTCGAAGCGTCGGAGAGCGTCGTGTAGTTCGGCGCTTAGGCGTGTTTTCATGCGGCTCCAGTGGATATGAAACGTTCCCATCAGCCCCCTCAGCATCATCAAAATCGCATTGACCTTCATTTACTTGATTCCCCGCATTAAACTCCCCGGGACTTCTTCGTCTGTTTCCTTTGCGTGATGAGCTCTCTGAGTGTTCGCTGTCGTATTCCTGATGGTCGAATTGGCCATTCGCGTTTAACTCGGTTGAAGCATTGTTCACGTAATGTTCGTTGTTATTCCGAGCTCCGCCTTCCTTTTGCTCTATGACGTTAACCTGTCGAATGCAGTGCTCGGCACTCTGAAAATGGCGCTCGGCCTCGATATAGTCTCCTTGGCTCAAAGCGTCCTTTCCTTGCGTAATGTACTTTGAATACAACGATTGATTTCGCTGTTTTTGCTGAGTAGCATTTTGCGAAGAAAACTTTTGTGTGGGCTTGTTTTTATTATTGTTATGAAGAAAACTCATATTATCCTGCCTTCTTTTTTTATTTTTGTATCAGTAACACAATTACTTACCATATACTTACCCGTTATAGTACCCCCCTAGCCAATAACCCCACTCACAAAATGATCGCGAACTTTTTCTCGCAGCGAACACTCGTGATGCTCCACTCTTAAGGCCGTAACCATTGTGGTCCCCGGCATATAGTCAAGTAAAAAGAAAATGCGTTTCAACAAAAAAAGACGGAGTTATGGGTAAGCGTCAATAGTTTAACGGACGTTCTATCCACGGAAAATTACATTGCTAACTTTGTTGGCAGCGTTCTTTTTGGGTCCTCCAGTCTATTTGAATTCGATTCTCCCTAGATGTAGTAAAACCTCGAGAAAGCGATATTTTCTCGTTCTCTCATTTTTTTTACACGATCGCTCTACTTCGCTGAGGTCAAGCTCTAACTCATTGTCCTATCCCCCTGTTATTAAGTATATACCCATCTTTACAGAAAAACATGGCCCCAACAAAAAATGTTGGTAGTAACACGAAAAAACATGTACCAACGCCCCAAAGGTCGAGAACCAAAGACTGAATAATCGTAAGCATTTATTGGCCCAAGAAGTCCGTAACCTTTTGAGTAGTAAGTCTATCGTACTAAAGCATATTACTGCTCATCCCCTAGCTTCCCCACTGTAGCATCATAGTTGTTACGTGGGGGAAACATGTTTAGACTGAAGTTGTGGACTACCATACCAATGCATTTGCATGCGTTGCTATCCGCTTACCTGTAGCCATTTTGTTGACGCGCTTTTATTTCATCTAACTTGATCAGGTCCCTGGAATAATCTATGCGATGAAGTTCTTCTTTTAGATAGTGATGAAATCTTTTAATGTTTTCATTATTTGCTAATCCACCTAAGCCATCGTCCTCACTGCCAGCTCGTAGAACACAAACATGACGTTCCTTCCTAATTACATCTTCAAACGTCCCGCATGGTCTAGAAATAAGGCTAAGCGCGAACTTCTTGGAGTTAGCCATAGACCAGTCTATATAGCTAAGCTTTTCTTCACGCGAAAGATACTCACATGAATCAAGAATCTTAATTACATGTCTACCTATAAATGCACCTATGCCTGTTCGAAGACCAATGCTATACCTTTCGCAGTAGGCTAACTCGTCTATATATGAGGACAGCTGCTCTATATATACTGCCGCAGAACCAGGTTTATATTCAGGCCCCAGCCTTAATAGGACGTACTTAAGAAGATTCTCACAGAAATTATTATTCAATATGACTTCGTACACCCCTAAAAAGTTCCTCAACATACGGGCATCTCTCGCAGGAGAAAATGCATCAGAGTTGCGACCGTTTAGTAGGATGCGCTCGTTTCGGAAGTATGGTTCCCCTCCAGATATAATAAAATGGCGTACGCATTCTTCAATAGGCGTGGGACCTCTTGCCTGAGGATCAGCACTTACGGAGCTCGTGCAATTTCCACTTGGGGTAACCCCCGGAAGAAGCTGAGCGCAACAAAACAGTCCAAATACGCAATTCTTGAATTTACTAGACAACATACCATCGTTCATATCTTAATTTTTCACCCACTCTTATCCTAGCGCATTTATTGTATCTTTACAAACACGCAACTTTCATATTACCTTCGTTTATAAGAAGACAACAACTCCTGCCTCCCAAAGATTACGAACGGTTCCCTACCTGCCAATGTGTTCATACGTACTAATCGTCACTATGTCTATTACTCCGCTTGTTTAATGCTTCTATCTTTTCTAATGCGCGCAGCTCCTCACAGTAATCTACGCGGTGAAGTTCATCTTTTAGATAGTTATAAAATCTTTCAATGTTTTTATTCTTTGTTAATTCAGAAAAGAGCTTATCCCCCTCTTTGTTTATTATGAGCGGAAGGGAACGACATGTCCTAGGATGACAATCATTCGTCATTACATGTTCAAACGTTCCGTGTGGTCTCGCACAGAGGCTAAGTGCTAAGTTCCCGGGGTAAGATATGAACCAATACAAGAGACGGAGCTTTTCTTTGGGAGGAAGATACTCACATGAGTCAAGAATCTGAACTATATGCTTACTTATCAATATTCCTACACATTGTTTATATTCAATGCCGATATTTCTCTGACGATAGGCTAAATAGTCTATAAATGGGGATAGCGTTTCTATATACACTGCTGCTGAACCAGGTTTGTATTTAGGCCCCAAACTCAATAGAGCATATTCAAGGATACTCTCGCAGACTTGATAGCTCCACGTACCATTGTACGACTCTACAAATCGTTTTAACGCACAAGCATCCTTTTCAGGGGAAAAATCATCCGTTTGGCGGGCGTTCAGTAGCTCGTACACGCATTCGTAGTATTGGGGGGTTGTGCGGTCAACAAATCCACGCAAGCAATACCTAATCTTCTCATTCTCCTGAAGTTCAGCGTGTACGAAGCTAGTGTTATTCCTATTTGAAGCCCCTCCTACAGAAAAGAATTGAGCACAACAAAGCGATCCAAATATACAATTTTTAAATTTACTCGATGACATGCAATCGCTCCCGCGTAAGGATCCAATGTGCCGTTATTGTGGCACAGCAGCTACCCCATTATCAATGGTGCATATCTGATTTTGCAATGGGCGAATCACTAATAAATTCAAGGAAAGAGGACCGAAGGGCTGCAACGATGAGGCAAATGTCCGCGAAAATGGAAAGCCGAGTAGCTACAAAGGTGGGTGAGCCGGGCTATCAATATGAGCCGGCTGGCTGCAAAGATAGGTGAGCCGGGTGGTTGCAAAAATAGGTGAGCCGGCTGGCTGCAAAAAAAGAGCCTGCACCCCACCACCACCTGTACAGCTTAGCAGAATAAAGTTAAAGAACCGTTAACCGTAAATTTACCGTTTTTTAGCATTAACATTTCATTAATCTTTTTATGATAGGGTAAAAGGTGGATGGTTGGGGTGGCCCCCCCCTTTTGGCTGTCTTATGTGGAGCATTAAAATTCGTCAGAGTTTTTCTAAAAAGCCCCACTTGAGTGGGGATCGGCCGCCTTGATTTTCGCAAGCACAGTCGCCCTTCATCGCTGGCCCCCTCTCACCACCAGCGCTCCCCTGTCACAGACACGCCCTCACCGCAAGCGCAAGCCCACTCCCCTATCATCCCTGCATTCCGTCATCACCTCATCTCGCACGCCTCACACATTCATTACGCCAGCACACCTACTGCACAAATCGCCCTCATGCACGTCATTGCATATCTTCCAGCACCTCGGACACTTCGTCCCATCCGCACTCGACACAACCACGCCAACGCCATCCACCTCATCCAGCATAACCGCCCCTGCCTGAGGTTGCGCAATCAAAACGGAAAGCTGCGAAATAATTGCGATCTCCGCGATATCCACTCCCTTAAGGAGGGTCGCGATCTCTTTTGTGACAAACAGCACAACCTTTCCTTGCAAGCTAGAATTGATCGTCTTAGCTAGCCGTTCCTGTTCAATCGCGCTGGTTATTACCTTCCTTATCGTGCGGATTTTATGCCACTTTTCATCCAAATCTTTCCGGCGCCAAATCGCCTCAGCAAGCGGAAACGTTCGCTCATGAATACTTTCATTCGTGTGCATCTTGTAATATTGCCAAGCTTCTTCTGTAGTAAAACTCAGAACTGGAGCTAACCAGTGAACAATATGATTAAACAATATATTCATCACAGTCTGCGCCGACCGCCGCTTTATGTCGTTAACCTCGTCGCAATACAAGCTATCCTTTCTAATATCAAAATAAAAAGCTGATAACTCGTTAGTACAAAAGATATGCAAGTCCGTATAAAAATCCGTTAAACTGAACGTCTTTAAGCAAGACTTATGCTTCTCGCTTAATACTAATACCTTATGCAATATATATTGTTCTAGTTCAGGCATATTCTCATACTGAACATTGTTCTTTTCGTTAAAGTCGCTCAGAGAACCAAGCAAATAGCGCAAAGTATTCCTAAACCTACGATATATATCTTCTTGGCGCTTCAATATTTCCTGCCCAAGTTTTACATCTTCTGTGTAGTCCATATTTACAATCCAGAGGCGCAGCAAATCCGCTCCGTAATTATTCACTACATCTTCGCACGAAATCACATTTCCAAGGGATTTCGACATTTTTTGCCCGTCCTTATCCAGCAGGAATCCGTGCGTAATTACTGTCTTATATGGCGCAGTCCCCTTCACCGCAATCGACTCAATCAGCGACGATTGGAACCAGCCACGATGTTGGTCAGACCCTTCCAAATAAACGTCCGCAGGCCATTTTACGTCCTCATTGCCTTCTAACACAAAGTGATGCGTACACGCGCTATCGAACCAAACATCAAGTGTGTCCGTCACCTTTTCATATTCATCCGCAAGATCGGCCTGCAAGAAATACTCGGGCCCGTACTTATGCCATGCCTCTACCCCTTCGCGCTTAATTGTATCGATGATCTTCGCATTCACAGCTTCGTCTTTTAGTGGCTCTTTCGTCTTTTTATGCACAAACAAAGTTAGAGGCACTCCCCATACTCGCTGTCGGGACAAGCACCAATCTGGCCGCGAGTCTACCATTCCCTTGATGCGGTTTTTACTCTGAGCCGGAAGCCAGTTTACGTTGTCAATTGCGTTCAACGTTTGCTTCCTTACGCGGTCAATGTCAAAGAACCATTGGCTCGTCAAACGGAAGATTAGCGGCGACCGAGAGCGCCACGAATGCGGGTAGCTGTGCGAAATCTTGCTTGCAGCCAACAACGCCTTGCATTGCCTCAGGACATCGCAAACCGCCACATCAACCTTTAGCACAGACTGCCCCCCAAAAATTGGCAAGTTGTCGACATACGTCCCGTCAGCTTGCACGATATCCGGCATGGGGAGGTTGTATTCTTTGCCAACGATGAAGTCGTCCATTCCGTGGCTTGGTGCAGTGTGGACGAAACCTGTTCCCATTTCCGTCGTCACGTGCTTCGCGCCAACAAGAGGCACAACAAAGGTGTATGCGAACTTTGACATTTTGTCGGCTTCGGTTTGGTCATTGTATAAGTCAAACGGGTGCTGGCATATGGTTCCTTTTAACATTTCGCCTTTAAATGTGTTGACAATTACTGGTTCGTCTAGTCCAATTGCGTCGCAAACGTTTTCCAGTAAATCTTTAGCTACTAGTATTTTTCGTCCAGTGACAAGACTTTGCTCTTTTAAATTCGTAGTATTTTTTACTTCGACCAATACGTAATCAAATTCTTCGTTATATGCGATTGCCCTGTTTGCTGGAAGAGTCCAAGGGGTGGTTGTCCAAATTACAACCAAACTGTCTTCAAGCTGAGGGATTCCGCTACTAACAACAGGAAACGCAACATAAACCGCAGTGCTTGTATGATCATGGTATTCGACTTCGGCTTCGGCTAACGCGGTCTTCTCGGCAATGGACCACATCACAGGCTTCTTTCCTTGATAAATGTACCCATTCATAAAGATGCTCAAGAATTTTTCTACGATGACGGCCTCACTTGCGAAATCCATAGTTAGGTACGGGTGCTCCCAATCGGCACAAATCCCTAGGCGCATTAACCCTTCTTTTTGTACGGCGATCCACTTTTCTGCAAATTTTCTGCATTCAGCTAAAAACTCAATTACGGAGATATCTTCCTTGTTTTTTTTATTTTTTCGGAAATCTTCTTCAACTTTCCATTCGATGGGAAGTCCATGACAATCCCAGCCTGGAATCAACGCGGCATTATAGCCAGCCATTTGGTACGTTTTTACGATGATGTCTTTGAGCCCCTCTGTGAAGGCATGGCCCATATGTATGGATCCGTTTGCGTACGGAGGTCCATAGTGAAGCACAAATTTTGGCAAATTTTTGGACTTTGCCCTTAATTTTCCATACAAATCGTCACTTATCCACTTCGCGAGAAGCTCAGGCTCCTTTTTGGGGAGGTCCGCTCTCATTGGGAAATTTGTTTGAGGGAGGAAAACGGAGTTTCTTATATCTTCGCTGGTTATCATTGCTTATCCTTATTTCTTGAAATATTGTCAAAATCGCCCCCATTCCCAAAAGATTACGGGCTTTTTAGGCGACAAACGCTTGCGATTCTCAAATCTTGGTCGGCGATCTGGAGCCTCCGGGAATCGCTAATTCCCGAAAGAATTCCAACTTATTAAGGCCCCAAAAACTAACCTTGAAAGATGATAGCACATATCCCCGGCGCCCCAAAGATTGCGGACCAGAAGCTAAATAATAATAAGCGTTAAAGTTCTTTTAGACAGGCCGTAATCTGTTGGTGCGTGGTGCAATACTAAGCAACGAATACGTGGAGGCGTTATTAGAAATTACGTTTTTTTATCAAGCCTCTCTTTTCTCTATAGTTATTAAACCGTTCTTTAAACCTAACCCATTCTTGCGGGGAGTACTCTTTGCCTTTTTCTTGCGTAAGGTAATATATTTCAACGAAAATTTCATCCGGGGTTTGATCACCTGCGCTTGGACGTGGGAATTTCCCATCAGCATCCAAACCAATTTTGTACGACTTGCCATGAAAAAACAAATCCCCGACTCCGCTGACGGCTAAAGGAATGTTGCCACAATTTGGGTAATACCGATAACAAGTCTCATCTCGAATAAATACAGCACCTTTCTCGCCAACTCTAGCATCCCCAACGAGCGGAACAATGTCTCTCTCTGGCTTAATATCTCCCCTTGCGATCGCGTAGCCTGTAGCTCTTTTTAAACTATGAACTGTTTCTACAAATTCGGTTTGATCTTGGGGATAACAAGTAAACCACTTCCCAAATTGAGTTATTCCTGGATGCGTTTCACTCCAGCATAGATAGAGACTTCCCAAGTAAAGGTCACGCATTTTCCAAAGTGTAGGATTTAACTTAAATGGAAAGTAATCAGATCCAAGCATCAAATGAGGAGAGATATACCTTAGCATTCTAGTTGCGGCTGATGGGTATACACTTACGTGAGGCTTCCAAGCAAAATATTCACAGGATTGGCGAGATTTGATTGGCATCCACACACTATAGAGATGCGATTTATGATACTTTCCGCACAAATCCAGCCTTAAAGGAAAGATTACTCTCGTTTGATCAGACAAAGTCACAAACTCAAATGATTCCCTGTCGTTCGCCAGAAAATCGAGTAATTCTGTTTTCTTTAAGTAATTGAAAAAACCAGTCCCCACTTTTATTCCGACCTTATCTATAAAACAGTTACAATACTCTGCATCAAAGAACAAGTTAGCTAACCGTATTACGGGAGTACACGCTGATGCCATTCTCTCATCATTTATCTGAATAGCGCCGATATCAGGCAATTCTTTAGCTCTCTGGATCTGCTCGTTAAAAAGGCGCAGCATATCCTTATTCGACGATTGCGATTTTAATAAGGAAGCGCTGAATGCTTTTAATATTGATAAGGCGGAGCGTTCGAATTGGTCATAATCTTTGATTGGGCTCCCGCTCTTTATTCGATCGGAAAGAATCTTCGCTCTCTTTTGGTCGCAAGCAATAATCGCCTGTTCGCTAGCAATAATAGCCCTTTTTTGGTACAACGTATGCGCCTCTTTTTCTCTCATTTCGGCAAATCTTTCGTTGTCAATATCCATTTCAAGTTCATTGAGGTCAAAGTTATTTATACGACGCCACGCCCTATCTACAGCGATTTTAATGATTTCCTCATCGTCAGGTTGACGAAGCGCATCTATGTAAATTTGACTAGGTTCAGGAACCTCAAGCTCAAGGTATTTTACATAATTGTCTAACCTATCCGCGACTATATCCGCAGGAAACATTTTGGCAACAAACGTATTTATGTTTTCTAACCCAAAATTATCCGGGTTTATAGTCTCGGGTTTAGAATTTAGCATAATGTACATTGCTATTTCGCGAAGCGTGTCTCTCAAAGGAGTGAAGTTTGGATCATCAAAACATTTCATCAGCACAAGCATCGCCGCATAACGACCCCCTTGCCCTTCTATAATATCGTTTGCCTTTTCTTTTACTGACGAAAGAAGTAGTGAAAATATAACGTTATTAGAAACAGTCTTATTAAAAGAACCATAAGTTTGGTCTTGTATTTCTTTAAAATATCTCCAATTCCCAAATGATTTCGAATCTGTTAGCCCTATTAATGCATGAGAATCTTCATTTTTCGGTCCGCGTTCACTGGGGCCACAGGCGTAGCTCCAGGTTTCTGAAAATTGCCGACCTTTTGAACGAGCAAATATCTGTGATCCTTCAAGTCTTGATCCGTACGAATTTGGAACTCCGGGATATTTCTTCATGCCAAAAAACGCCGACGAAAAACACATTGAGATAAGGACAATTTTAAATAATTTAATCTTTTGCACTGTTCTATTCCGTTATATCATACTAACACTACTCTCCTTCTTTAGGAGTACTTAAATATAATACAAAAGTCAACCCGCAGTTACCTATTCCGATATCCCAATGAGTACGAGAAAATAACGCAGCCAGTGCAAAGGCTTGCGATTCCTCGTGATCATTTGGGAAGCGGGAGCGAACTTACGTTCGGGTTAATTACATTTTGTTATCAAGCCTCTTTTCTCCCTATACTCATTAAACCTTTTCTCAAAAGCATGCCATTCTTCCGGGGTATAAACTGCGTCTTTTTCTTGAATGAAATTATTTATTTCTGATAGCATCTCATTTGGTGTTTGAGTTATTCCGGTATCGTGTGCATGCACATGCGGCTTGTCGCTTGGCCCAAAACCAGTTTTGTACGGCTGCCCAAAGAAGAACAAATCCCCGATTTCGTTGACGCATTGCGGAATACTTCCGTAATTTGGGTAATGTCTGCAACAGCTCTCATCCCTAATAAAGACGCCTCCATCCCTTCCGACTCTGGCATCCCCTACAAGCGGGACGAAATCTCTCTCTGGCTTAATAACCCCCCTAGTAACCGCACCATCCAGAACCCCCTTTAGTTCATTCACTATTTGCGCTAACTCTGCTTCACTCCTT
>JAISRQ010000090.1 GCA_031273545.1 Holosporales bacterium | reverse complement strand
TCTACCATTTTTAAACATTCAATCAACATTTGCGAACCGTTTGCAATAAAATACTTCCATGAATGTACAATATTTTACGTGAATATAGCTACCTTTTTATTTCTAGGATTTAGCCCTGTTCACAGTGTGACTATGTGGATCAATATAGTGATGTCGGCCAATATGCAACGACAAAGACGTTGCCAATTTTTACGATAGAGCAAGGCGTTTGGGGATGATGGATAAATTTGATAGCTATTTTCCTTCTGATATGGTGATCGCAGATTATTTTTGCCATAAATAGGTTTGGTGGAGATACTCCGCTGTGTTCGTTGTGTCTAATAACATCAGGTGGACATTTCGCCCCTCTTCATCCGACCCACCACAATGAAACATACAAGCTCTAATGTGGTTCAGGTTAAAGATACGACGCAGAAACCCTAAGTATATGCTAGCGGTCTCATCGAATCTATATTAACATAAGCTCAGGTCGAAACTCTCTAGGTGGCAATATGGCCTCGAAAAACAAATTGATTAGGTCTGCACTATTAAGTATAGCTGCAGTTACAGTAACCCTGAACGCACAACAAGAAGTTTACTTGCAGGTACGTACAAATTTAACGCAACAAGAGCAACATTCGGAAAGATTGCGCCAAGAAGCAGATATATTGCGCAACAAAATACAAGAGAAAAGAAGAATTTGTGATTTTGCTGAAAAAGACAAAGAACAAAAAATAATGACAGAGCTTTACAAAGAGGCTGCAGAAGTAGGTACGTTTTCTCAGAAAATAGAAATAGGTAAACTTTTAACGACATCACATATATTTCATGGGGACAAAGAAGGTTGGAATATACTGAGGAAGGTCATGAATGCCATTGCACCTGCCATATATGAAATTGGACTAGCTTTTGAACGAAAAGGAAAAACTGATGAAGCGTCAAAAGTTTTCGAAGGTTGTAATGCGCTTGGGTATAATTTGCCAATAACTGCAGGACAAATGAATTTAGGGGCGTCGCTAGGAGCAAGTAAGGTGCTTGCTGGCATAGCGGCAGAAAAAGCGGCAGATGAGACAAGTGATGAAGATGAGCGTAATGAACAGAGAAATAGAGCGATGATGCATTACGTAGACGCAGCAAAAGAAGGTGATATTCCTGTAAAAATTGAGGCTGCAAGACTGTTAATACACGGCTCTGGGGGAACCCTTTGGAATGGAACAAATATAGAAGAAGGATTAATTATAATGGATGGAGTATTGCCTCTGGCTTTGCAGGTTGTACGCCATTTTATAAGACCATTACGTAGAGAGGTTGCGCGTAAGATTGTGAATTGTTGTGCCACATTCGGAGACACATATTGTATATGGATGGCTATAGTAAGCCGGCGACGCGTGCTCAATCGGTGTAAAATGATCAATTTTTTCTATCCAGCAGGCGAGGATAATGGTTTTTTTAGAGCGTCTACAAATGAATTGTTGAATCACGAGTTGACGAACATGTGCCGGCCTTTTTTGTGTCCAGAGCTAAATGAAAGGCTTAATTTGCCACCTGATGAGATTATTAGCTTGTGTAGGGCTTATATTGATGAGAATTTCCATCATGCACATTATTACTTAGGGCGTGCCCTTATAGCAGGAGCAGAGTTTGGTTTTTCTAGCGATGCTAAAACAGGATTGGAGCACGTAAAAATAGCTGCAAAATCAGGAAGCACCGCAGCACAACTTTACATGGCAAAAATAGAAGAAAATGAGCAAAAAGCTGCTCGATTGTTGAAATTACTTGCGGATCAAAAAAATATGGAAGCCATGTATTTATACGGAGTACGTTTGCTGGATGGAAAAGGTGTGCCCTCTAATCCTACAGAAGGGTACCATCTGTTAAATGACTCATTATCTTGTCGTCGTGGTGAAGAAAATGCTATTGAGGTGCGAATATGTAAACAAATCTTGTACAGAATTGGATTGTGTCTAATGGACGGGAAAGGGACTGCTGTAGATTACGAAGCCGCTGCAGAACTTTTTAGAGTAGTTCACACTACGGAAGCTAGTCTGCTGTATTGGGAGTGTCTACAAAAGAAGAGAGTAATTACGCTACACGATCTAAATATAGCATTGCAAGACAAGGATAAACTTCCTCAATCAACTATACTTGAAATAGAAAGACGGGCACTTAATTTATTAGAACTTGAAGAAGCTAATAACGCGCTTCTAGAAATAATTCAACTGAAAAGTAAAGAAAGATTACTTCCAAGCGAAGTTGAATACAAGAATAACTTGGATTTGTTACTAAGACATAAGTTAGAAACGTTGAATATATTAAGTTTTATAAAAACCATACCTGAAGTAGCTTTCTTTATGGCTCAGTATTTCGACAAATGTATAGACACTTCAGAAGAAATATATAGTCTAGCAACGGCTGAAAGATATTATAGCTATGCAATAAATTGTGGAATACAAGAAGCCAAGGGGTTACTTGACGGAATGCAACCACGTCTAGATCCAGTACGATCCCAGATAGAAAGTCTAAGGGCACAAACAACGCGAAGTCTGCCAGAAAGGACTAATGGTTGCCGGGTGATAGGACAACTGGGTGATTTCATGCATACACCAGTTAGTCCCCGAACACTACCACCAGCTAGTATCCTACGTAGCATATGGATTTGCAAGTAAAGCTACGCTAAAAACATTTGGAGCGTCATTTTTTTACGCCCCAAATGATTGCGAACTGTTGGCACTAACAAGCGCATGCGATTTTTCTTATTGGGTCGAACTTATTGATAACCTTGATATCTTCAGTCTTTTCATAAGACTGGCCTGAAAAATATCCCTAGGTATGTATTGCGATAAAATCTGTGTTACACTGAAGCAGGTTGCAAGTATATTCTAAAGTATATAAACATGCTAAAAAGATTGGCAAAGTTGATTCTTGGTTCAGCGAACGATAGGTACGTAAAACAGTTTAGCCGCATAGTAAGCAAGGTAAATGCAAAGGAAAACTGGGCGGTGAATCTATCTGATAAGGACCTTAAGCACCAGACATCAGTTTTGAAGGAACGTGTCCGCAATGGGGAATCCTTGGACAAAATTTTGCCAGAAGCATTTGCCGTCATGCGCGAAGGGGCCAAGCGCGTACTCGGACAGCGGCATTACGATGTCCAGCTGATGGGAGGAATCGCCCTGCACAATGGCATGCTTGCTGAAATGAAAACCGGTGAAGGAAAGACCCTTGTCGCAACCCTTCCCGTGTATTTGAATGCGTTGTCAGGAAAAGGGGTCCACGTAGTAACTGTAAACGATTATTTGGCTCAGAGAGACGCGACGTGGATGGGACAAATATACGAATTTTTGGGGTTAACGTACGGTTGCATTCTTCATGGACTAACTGACGAACAAAGGAAGGCCGCATATAACGCCGACATCACATATGGAACAAATCACGAGTTTGGTTTCGATTATTTGCGTGACAACATGAAGTTCAACTTAAACGAACTTGTTATGCGTCCGTTTAACTACGCAATTGTGGACGAAGTAGATAGCATCCTTATTGACGAGGCAAGGACTCCGCTCATTATTTCCGGTCCGGCCGAAGATTCTTCTTTGTTGTATAAACAGATAGACTTAGTTATTCCAAAGCTTGAACCAGAAGATTTCGAGAAAGATGAAAAACAACGCACAGTAATATTAACAGAGTCAGGTGTTGAACGAGTAGAGCTGGAACTAGAAAGGGCTGGAATATTAAACGGTTCGAAATTATACGATTCGCAAAACGTAACTGTGGTTCACCACGTTAATGCGTCATTACGTGCGCACAAGCTTTTTGCTCGGGACGTTGATTACATCGTGCGAGACGACGAGGTCATCATTGTTGACGAGTTTACTGGGCGTACCATGGAAGGGCGGCGTTACTCTGAAGGTTTGCACCAAGCATTAGAGGCGAAGGAGCATGTGACAATTCAACGCGAAAACCAAACATTAGCGTCAATTACGTATCAGAATTTTTTCAGATTATACCCAAAGTTGAGCGGAATGGGTGGAACAATTGTTACAGAAGAAGCTGAATTCGAAGAAATTTACAAGCTAAAGGCTGTAGAAATTCCAACGAATAGACCCGTAGTAAGAAAGGACGACGACGATGAGGTTTACTTGAAGGCTGTGGATAAATATGCCGCCGTTGTGGCCCTGGTAAGAGAGTGCCAAGCGCGCAAGCAACCTGTCCTAATTGGTACAACGAGCATCGAAAAGTCAGAATTATGCGCGAGTATTTTATCAAAAGAGAAAATTCCCCATGCAATTTTGAATGCGCGACACCATGACAGGGAGGCATTGATTATTGCCAATGCTGGGCGCTTGGGGTCCATCACCATTGCAACAAACATGGCTGGGCGCGGGACCGACATCAAGCTTGGCGGAAACTGGGAGGCTCGCGTTCAGATCGAGCTCGCCGGCGTTCCTGAAGGGCCAGGCAAACTCGAACTTATCGAAAAGATAAAGCAAGAGGTCGCCGAAGAACAGGAAAAAGTCCGGGCCGCAGGCGGATTGTTTGTTATAGGGACAGAACGCCACGAGAGCCGGCGCATCGATAATCAGTTACGTGGACGTGCTGGACGTCAAGGTGACCCTGGGGCGTCTAAGTTTTTTATATCCCTAGAAGATGATTTGATGCGCATTTTTGGGTCAGGACGCATGGATACGATGATGCGACGTGCTGGAATGAAGGACGGAGAAGCGATATCTCATAAGTGGATAAGCAAGGCAATCGAGCGGGCCCAAAAGAAAGTTGAGGCTCATAACTTTGAGATCCGGAAGCACTTGCTCAAGTATGACGACGTGATGAATGACCAACGTAAGGTAATATACGGGCAAAGGCTTGACATAATGAAGGCTGAAGATGTTTCTGACCTAATCGACTCAATTCGGAAGGAGACGCTTGAGCACTTGATTACTGTTCATTTTCCGCCAGATTCAATTCCCGACCAGTGGAATTTTGAACAAATAGAAAAAGATTTTTCAGAAATATTCAACATAACGATTCCAACGGAAGACTGGAAACAGCGCGAATCCATGACGGTTACGGACGTTCGTGTCGCCCTTGAACGGCTGGTAGAGGAACAACTAGAGGAACAGAAAACTAAGGTTCCGGAAGTGTTGCTTAAGTCTTCGGAGCGCAGCTTTTTGCTTCGAAACTTGGACCAACATTGGAAAGACCACTTGTTGTCGCTTGATTATTTGCGTCAGGGAATTGGGCTTAGGGCGTATGCGCAGAGTAATCCACTGAACGAATATAAGCGTGAGTCCTTCAATATGTTTACTGAGATGATGCAAAATATTCGTTTTCAGACATTAGGGAAGTTGTCTCATTTTGAAATATCAATGAGCGACGTAAATCATATATTGAAATTGTTCAGGTCGTTGGATTCATCCGATGACTTCCTTGACCAAATAGATGGAGGCAACGATTACGACGACGACGATAACGATGGGAATGGGGATAGGAGATTCGATGATCAAATGAATTTCTTTCCGAATTGGGAGGATAACCAGGATAATGATGAAGAGGGTCCCGTAAAGGAAAGAAAGGAAAGATTTGATTTTGACCCATTACTTGGCCCCTCTCGCAATTCGCCATGTCCGTGTGGCTCTGGGAAGCGCTATAAATATTGCCATGGGGCGCAAACGTAGGTTACATGTTATGGTGGCTGGACTAGTTGTGTATATCTTCATATATGTAAGTTGTTGTTTGCAGACAAGCTATGCAGATGGGGGTCATCGTAAACGGGCGTGAGTGCACTTCGTATTTTGCGCGGCTTGTTTTGCAAATGTTGATCGATTAGCCGTTCAAGGTGTCGAACCGGGCTGGAGCAATTCGGCACGGAATAAGTAGAGCGTTGGTGCTTTATGATCCGGAGCTACGCACGGTGCTGAAGCAGGGCGGGTTCCTGACTAGCGATAGCCGTGTCGTAGAGAAAAAGAAACGTGGGCAACCCAAAGCTCGTAAAAAGTTCCAGTTTTCAAAGCGTTAATTTCTGGAAAATCTTTTGGATGCGCGCCTTATTGGGGCGCGCTTTTTTTTGGCTATACGAAACGAATGCTTAGCATATGCCGGGGACCCTAAAGGTTTCTGACCACGCATAAGCAAGTGCATCTATCTGAGGATTGCACCGTCTAAAAGCCCAGTGTCCAATAGATGTTAGTCTAGGTGGAAACGCCTGTAGAGCCAGTGAACTGCATTCG
>JAISRQ010000089.1 GCA_031273545.1 Holosporales bacterium | reverse complement strand
TTATTCTTCTGGGCGGGCCCACTGCAAGTGGAAAATCTGCGGTTGCAGTTGAGCTTGCGACTGCGATAGAAGCGGAGGTAGTAAATGCCGACAGTGTTCAGCTGTACAATGGTTTGCCTATTTTGACGGCGTTCCCAACAAACACGTATGACATCCCGCATCATTTGTACGGGGTACTGCCTTGGGACAAAAATTCTTCAGTTGCAGATTGGCTAAATATGTTTGATGAGTGTGTCGACTCGACTTCTACTACGAACGCATTTATTGCTACTGGCGGGACGGGCCTTTATCTGAGCTCGTTGCTATATGGATTATCCCCTATGCCGGAGATATCCGATACGGTGCGTTCGTACGTTCAGCAACAGGGACGTTCTATCATAAATTCGTCCGGAAGCGTTGCTTTATATGATTGTATCGTGAAAAAGGACCCGTATATAAAAGGGTGCATTCACCCTAATCATACTCAGCGCTTATTGCGGGCTTGGGAAGTATTTGAACAAACGGGGCGCTCCATTGTTTCATGGCAAAAGGAGCCACGATTAAAAAACAGATATCCCAAGTCTCAACTGTTCGTTCTTGATGTAGACAGAGAGACACTGCATAGCCGGATAGATGCGCGCTGTGAAAGCATGATTGAAAGCGGGGTCCTTGACGAAGTAAAAGATTTTATCGAAAAAACGGGAGGAGCGCCGTCACCGCTACACAAAGCTATAGGGTTTACAGAAATAAAAAATTATTTAGAAGGCAAGGGCACCAAAGAAGATGTATTGTCCCACTTGATCATGGCTACACATAAATATGCAAAGCGTCAACAAACGTGGTTTCGGACTCAATATGCGGCGAGTGATGTTTTCGTTATTCCAAATGACTCTCCTCATGTTCAGGCATCTATGATCGTTAGACATTTGTATGCTGTAAATTCGGAAATGTACGTGGGGTAGTTTATTTTAATTGTTGACTACAAGTTTGTTTTGGGGGCCCCTGGTGTACACAAAATTTCGTCCGATTTTGTACTTTTTTAAATCATTTTTCGCGTTATCCGTTGGTGCTGGCACTGTGCTGGTTGCATCCGGGGGCCTTTTGTTTTGGGGATTAAACTTATCACTCCCGCCGATTAAAAACTTTAATGCAAAGGTTCGTACTCCAAGCGTTACAATCCAGGCAATAGACGGAACTGTTATTGCGAATTACGGGGATTTATACGATGAGTTCCTTAACGTAAGCGACCTTCCTCCGCATGTTGTAAATGCGCTACTTGCCGTAGAGGACAAGCGGTTTTATGCCCATAATGGAATAGATATTGTTGGGCTGGGGCGTGCTATTATTCAAAACCTAAAAGCCAACAGGGTGGTGCAAGGTGGGTCCACATTAACACAGCAGCTAGCAAAAAACATGCTTATGTCAAATGGCTTTTACTCTGTTAATGACAGATCTATTCGAAGAAAACTTCAAGAACTAATATTAGCAATCAAACTTGAGTCGCGTTTTTCCAAAAATGAAATATTAACAATTTATTTAAACAGGGTTTATTTTGGTGCAGCGACATACGGAATTGATGCTGCGTCAAGGCGCTATTTTAACAAATCAGGAAAGGAGTTAACCTTGTTTGAAGCCGCAATCTTAGCAGGGCTATTGCGAGCTCCATCCCGGTTTTCGCCAACGGCCAACCCAAAAAGGTCTGTCGCGCGCGCCAAACTCGTGTTAGCTAGCATGGAGTCGAGCGGGTTTATTGATGCATCTTGGAGGGGCGAAATCGACGAGTGGGAGAAGTCTTTTGTAAATGTTGTGCCGTCTACCGAAAAAGGAAGCAAGTATTTCGCGGATTGGGTATTCGAGTCGATTCCGTCTATTATTGGTCCGATTGATCAAGATTTGACGGTCGTAACGACTTTGCATCCAGATATGCAACACCAAGCAGAGGAAGTTTGCGCTAAGTATTATAAAGATTTTGCAGGGGAATATAAGTTTTCTCAGGTCGCGTTAATTGCGATGACTCCGCAGGGCGCTGTGCTTGCAATGGTAGGGGGGCTGGACTATGGAAAAAGCCAGTTCAACCGCGCCACCTCTGCACATAGGCAGCCTGGGTCTGCATTTAAGACATTTGTGTATTTGGCGGCCCTTGAGGCGGGAATTGATAAGGACGAAAAATTCGAAGATTCCGCGTTTGAGCAGGGGACATGGAAGCCGGGAAATTACAAATGGAGAGAGCAGGGCGAGATTTCTATGACTGAGGCGTACGTTCACTCGGTAAATAGCGTGTGTGTGCGCGTTGCCAAGAAGGTTGGAATTCGAAATGTAATAAAAACAGCGCGGCGCTTGGGAATAACGTCGCCATTAAATGCGGATTTGACGTTGGCGCTTGGGTCGTCAGATTTAACTTTTATCGAACTTGTGCGAGCGTATGCGCCATTTTTTAATAATGGATATATTTGTTGGGCCCATGGGATCTCGGAAATAAGGGATAAAAATGGGGAAATATTGTACCAACGGTCTAAGGAAATGGATGTTTGTGTGATCGACGAGCAATCATTGGAGTCGATGAGGTCTATGATGCGCGCGGTTGTGGCAAGGGGAACTGGGCGCGCGGCTAATGTTGACCCGCACGTCATGGGGAAGACCGGGTCGAACAGCAATCGGGACGCGTGGTTTTTGGGCGGCATTGAGGCATCGGAAGAGGGCCAAAGTGAGAACGGTTCTGGCGGAGACGGACGCCAAGGTGGTAATGATGGCGGAGCCCGTGGTAATGATATCGGCAGCGGTGGAAACTATGGCAGGAATATTCGAAACGAATCTGACGACGGCGAAATTGGTGAAATGTCCTCTCAAGCAATTGCGAAGAAAAAAGGAATAGTGCTAGGGGTTTGGGTTGGTAACGATTCGCTTGGAAAGATGGCGACTATTTCCGTTGGTGGGCGCATTCCTACGCGCATTGCTGGGAGTTTGCTTACTACGTACCTTAAGAGTAAAAACCCGGAACAAACACCTGATGAAGCGAAAGTGGGGGCCCAAGGGGCGGGGAATGCACGTAGCGCGGTCAGTTCTGTGAATCAGCTTTTGAACTTTAAAATAAAGACTTCGCCAAATAATGGAAAAAGTACGTCTGCAGTAAACGAATTAAATAGCAAAGTAACGGGAGGGCCGTATGCTTTGTCGAGTGAAGCAAACGGCTGGGCTAAAGGCTCAGTGAATGCTTGGGGCAGCAACGACGCAAACGATTGGGGAAACGACGAAGCAAGTGTCCTTGCGGGAGATGAGCAAGACAGTGCGTCTTTTGAAGAGGTTGAGCAACCAGGTGCCGCGGGAAAATTATTTGACGAGTCGCAAGCGATATGGATTTCTTAAAAACACTTACTATTCGTCTTTTTTCCCACAATCCTTGGATGTTCCGGGTGTATCGCGAAGAATAGCCCCTTACTGGGACGTTGTAGTGAGAAATAGGAGGTTCTCACGGGAATATAACAGCAAGGGAGAGCTATCTAGTTTATAATAACGAAGAGGCTTCCTTCGTCTTCGGGACACCACGGATCTCATGGCAACCACGCTCTCTCCAGCGCGGGCGCCCCTTAAGCCGACGTGCAACCTTCCAGCAAAATGCGCAGGATTTGTTGGAGGACAGCGTTGTTTCGTCGCATACGTCGGAACATTCGTCGACGTCTGAACTATTTTCGCTAGATGCACACGTAGGCATGTCAAGGGAAAGAGATAGCACCATAGCCTCTAAGGGCAACGCGAACAGTACATTACTCATGATGATTTGGAAAAAATTTTTCTTATAAATGAATATACATTAATAAGTACAACAGTTGATCGACGAAATCAATATGAAAACAGATGGAATCATAATTTTTTTTGAAGCTTGTTGACGTTATTATTTTCTTGATTTAGGCAAGCTGCTGATCTTATCAAAATCTGCAATCATTTTAATATAGGGTTCGCACATTTCACAGGGCTAAGTCCTAGAAGTATTCAAAGTAACCGCGTGTAATTTGCGCAAGTGTTGCTGAAATTAATGGAATTTCTGAACAAGGCTTTCCTAATATTTCTTTCATCGTT
>JAISRQ010000052.1 GCA_031273545.1 Holosporales bacterium | reverse complement strand
CCAACCAAGACCTTCGTGACCGTCTACGTTTATTTGATGGCCTGTTTGTCGTCGAAAAGAAGATTTCATTAGTAGTAAATGACGCTGCTCAAAAATTATGCACCACTTTAACGGCTAGACTCCCTTGTTTTTTTCATGAGGTGGCTCTGCACGATTAGGCGGGGTCACCTCATGAAAAATAGCCATCCAAACCAAGACATTTGTGACTGTCTACGTTTTCTGGATGGCCTGTTCATCATCAAAAAGGATATTTAATTAGTAGTAAATTACGCTGCTCAAAAATTATGCAACACTTGAACAGCTATATTCCCTTGTCTTTTTCATGAGTTGGCCCTGAATGACTAGCGATTTCTAGTTGACTCGCGTTCATGTCGTTTGCACGCTACATGTAAGGTGAAATATGGATATAGAATTTTGTCTATGAATAAGATGATGAATGTGAAAAAACTATTGTTGGCAAGCTGCTTCCTTGCTGCATGTGGATGTGGTAACGCAGAGGCAAGTGTTGTGATTAACAGTATAAGAGCGCAATTTGATAGTGTGATGAGACGAGGGCTCTATGCGCAACTTAGGAAAGATGCTGAAACGGATGGATATACCGTGATTAGTACACAGGATGAATTTCTCGGTATGTTCGGAGGTTCAACCATCAAACGTGCGTACATATGCAATAACGTCCAGCTAGATCGTGATCGTACATATTGGGCTGAAGTGGGGCCAGAACAGGTTGTGATAGAAGACGGTCCTACAGGGATAGTATCCCAGATAATGCTTTTAGTGGTTTTACAAAACTAAGAGAAATAGTACTTCCAGATCGTATAACTTCTGTTGGGGAGAGTACTTTTTTAGGATGTAACAATTTGGTCCTAACGACACTTCTTGCTAGTTTAATCTTTATTGGGGAAAGGGCTTTTTACAAGTGTGAATCCTTGGCGCTAGAAACGTTTCCTTCTGTTTTAGAGCATGTTGGAGATTCTGCTTTTGAAGGATGTGATTCATTAGCTTTAAAAGCGCTTCCAGCTAGCTTAAGCTCTATTGGAAAGGCTGTTTTTCGCAACTGTAGTGGTCTCCACAATTTGACAATTCCGGGAAGTGTTTTTAATGTTTTTGAAGGCGTGAACGTGTCTTTTTGTGTGGACGTAGCTGTGTTAGACCTATCTGGTTGCAGTTTTACTTCTCTTTGTAGTGATTTCGATTGTGGAATTTCTGACCATGCACCTGGTACACTGGACGATATATTTTGTGGATCAATGGGAATAGGGGGAGCTTGCAACTACAGTGATCCTAGTCTTCTGAGTAGTTTGATAACGTTGAGCTTATGCTAACGTTGAATGGATTGATCAGAAGTACTGATGTGTCTAAACATCTACGATGTCAAATGGATGTAGGTAATAGATGTGTTAGGTAAATAAAAGCACATTATATGTTGTGTTAAAAGGATAGCTTTGAGTAAAAGGGGAGGGCGCTTGGATGCAAAGGACTCTCTCCAAAAGGCGAGCCCCTACAAAAAGTGGGGGGCTATTTAGTACCAACGCAATCTATTGTATAAGGGAAATTTAATAAGAGTAATGGCTAGCGGTTATTAGTTGACTCGCGTTCGCATGCCACGTGTAAGGTGAAGTACCTGTGAGTTTTTCTTATGAATTTGTATAAAAGCGTCCTTTTCATGCATATATTTGATTTTTTTTTGTGTACAATACTTATCGCCTCCAACGGCGCGAAAATGGAAAAACAGTGTGGCGTGTACGCCGTCCAGAAGTTGTTTCACTTATCACCCTACAGGTCTTTATCTGGTAATTAAAGAAGGGCAGATTCAAAATAAATAGTATTTGTTTACAATTAATGAGTATCAATATCTTCTTTGTCGATTGACTATTCGGGTGATAATGTTGTTTCATAAAAGTAGATATATTTATGTTACAATGTGCTATAATTCTCTTAGTAGGATGGTACTTGGAATGAATATGAAGAAGATATTTTGGCTAGTTACAGCGATGATTGCGGTTCAGTGCGATGCGAGATTGCATCCGTCACTTATAAAGAACTTTGCCGAAAGTTTTCAATCTGAAGAAGCAAGAGACTTGTTTTTTGTAGGAGCTAGGAATTTGTACGAGGGGAAAGTTAGATCGTACGAACACAGCGAAAACGAATCAATTCGAAAGTTGTATGGTTTACTCTTCGAAAATCCTGCCCCTGTCGGTTTTAGAAAGTTTGTAACGTCATGTCCTAGCGTACTAAGTTGTTTGATAGACTACTCTTTTGGGCATGTATTTTGTGGGAAAACTGGGTCTATTAAGAGCTATAAAGTTGGTATAGATTCCGTAGTAAGTATGGTTGGTTCCCAGAATAATGAAGTATTACGTAGAAGTATCGCTGAGATACTACAGAATGTAGAAGATTCTGTTATGCAAGAAGGAAAGGAAACCCTTGCGCTATTAATGTCGTTTGCATGTGATGTGTTTTACACACCTTTAGAAGTGGTAGAATTTTTTTGTGCTTTAGATGAAAGAATAATATCGGGCATTGCATGGTCGTTAGGAGATACGTTTTATGAAAATAGGTACCAATCTGATCGTATTCCAAAGGGAATGTTGGAAGAATTTTTCCTTACCTCTGAGGTGCGAGAGTTAATATCTCTGCCATATTACGGAGCTCCTGTTGATTATGATGAAGCACATTATGTATCAGAAACGGGAGTCGTGAGTGAAGACTCATTTCCAGACTGTGTTGAAAACGCAACAAGAAATTTAGTAAACATACTACTTATTGATAAAGATGGTGCCGGAAAGTATTTTTTCAATTTAGAGAAAATACTAGATCGTGTTCTGCCGAGTAAAAGAGATTGCTTCTTTAGATTTTTTACTGAAATACAGCCAATTGAGACGGTTTGGAATATTGATGAAAACGTAAGAGCCGCTTGGAATGCTGTAGTCTCTAATATAAATGATGATGGACGTGGGCCAAAAGTTGAATATTTGAGAACATTTTCCGGTGTATCTAAGGGGAATAGCGATAAGATAGGAGTGGACCTACCAGAATATTGCAATGAATTAAACGTCGGTTTTCGTAACCATATGAAGCTTTTATGCAGATTGTTTTCGTTGGATTATCTGGATATGAATTCCCCGAGTGACATAGAACAGATGTACAAAAATGTTCTTGGTCAGATAAGTGGAAAAACTGTGAAAGCGCATTTAATTGAGCATAAATTACACGTTGTAAATGCGTCTTATAGCGACTACGGAGGAATTCTATCAATAGACTTTTTTCACGATGACGGTTCCTTGTTTGCACATTTTATTTTGAGTTTTTTTGAGGATTTGGGGCATGCAGAAGTTATTGACGCGTCTCTTGTTCAGTGAAAACACAGCGATTTTTTAGTTTCTATCTCGCAACCTTTCAGTGTGTGTTACTCCCCCCAAATTATGCAGGGCCTATAGTGCAGCTATTTGTGTGTCATAAAGCGGAGTACTTTATCACGAAAGCTGCACAAGCTTGTCTGAAATGTCCTATTGTGGTAGCGAGCGGTCTTGCTACGCCACCTCCCCCCAATAAATTCTTATTCGCGTTCATTTAGCTCCCGATTTATCTGCTTGCTTAAGAAGTCTCCATTTTTTGACGTTGGCATTATGTCCCTCAAGTGTTTCGCTAAACGCATGTCCTCCCGTGTGGTCCGCCACAAAATACAAATATTCCTCTGGCTTAGCGTTCGCGACGGCGACCAATGTATCTTTTCCTGGGCAACAAATTGCCGTGGGAGGAAGGCCACAATGCATATATGTGTTGTATGGGGACGCAAATTTTAAATCTTGGCGCGTCAATGCTCTTGACATTGTGCCAACTGTACCTGATATTGCGTAAATTACAGTTGGGTCAGCCTGTAACCGCATCTTCAACTTCAGGCGCGCCAAATATACTCCAGCAACGGTTTGTTTTTCTTGGGGAAGCTTTGTTTCCTTTTCTACAATCGATGCTAATATTAATATTTCATCTGAATTCAAGAATTTAGAATTCACAGTTTTTAGTGTTTGTATCATACTTGCGTTGAGGCGGTTAACCAAGTTTTGACGAAGCTCGCCTTGTGAAAAATAATACGTTCCAGGCAAAAGATACCCCTCCTTAGGAAGACTTGCTATTCCCCCAGATAAGCACGGATTGCTTTTTATAATTTCGCCAGCTCGGTATACAGTTGCCCCCTCGGGAATTGTGACTTTGTGGATAATGACTAAACCCTTTTTTAATGCGTATATTATATCGCTGTGGTTGGCTCCTTTGGGGAAGCGATATTGCCCAGCCCTTAAATTAGAGTATGCCCTAGTCGTAAGTGCGTTAAGGATAAATAACCACTTGCTTTTTATGATTTCTCCTTTAACAAGAATATCTGCAATAGAAAATACAGAAGACTTAGGGGGGATGGTAATTATAGGCGCAGAGGAGAATACATTGGATGAACAGAAATTACAGGTCCTGTCTATATTCGGGGCACAAAAGGTCGGAGATAATAAAATGAGGAAGAGTAGGTACTTTGTCACGCCAACAGGATAGAACATTCTGAAAAACGAGCGAATCATGAGCGCCCTCCGAGGCCCCAAAAGATTGCAGATCAGAACGTAAACGATCGCAAGCGTTTGGCCCAAAAAGTTCGTAATCTTTTGGGGAGTGGGTATAGCAGTAAAAGCAACAAAAAGAAGATGACCTATCTTTTGCACTTATCCTCCTAATTTTGGTGAAAACACGCTACCTAGGAAAAGTATACTATACCCAATCGCAAAAAGTTCGCGCAAATGACATTTCGTTCTTTTTGAAAACACATAGCTACTTTTTTATTTCTAGAATTTAACCTTATGCGGTTGTTTGTCTAGAATATCGAGTTGACATAGTGCTTGTATTAAAGGTATCATAAACACATGGTTGGTGGTAAGCGGTGATAAGCAGTGAGCAGATCGTTAAAATTGGAAAACCTTAGACAAGCGAGTTGTCCGTTGGCATATACGCTTGGACCCTCAAGGGCTGCAGGTAAAAAATTGAAGGGCAGCAAGCATTTTATCGTCCTAACGGTTCGCAATCTTTTGAGGATTGGGCGTAGTTTTGCAACGTCGCGCGCAAAGTCCGTGCGCGCAGAGGTAGGGCTAGGGGCGTTGTTATTTTCTCTAGGTTTTTGTGTAAGTTCGGTGTGTTGTTGTCATGGGTCTGTGCCTGACGTTTCGTCTCGGCTGTCGTTTGATTATGCGCAGCGAAGGCTAGATGCGGCTGAAAACGGGTACGCTATCGTGAAAACAGAAGAAGATTTTCTTCGCTTCGTAGATGATGAATTTGTCACGCGTATGTACGTTTGCAATACTGTATCACTGGGACACTTGGCTAGTCGGCGTCTTCGTTCGTCGAAAGAGTACTACAACAATACGCTAGAGCATGTTATACTAGAATGCGGGGACGGGGTAGAAATCCCGTCATATTGTTTCTCTCACTTCACAAAGCTTAAGACTGTGGAACTCCCTAACAATATCGAAGTAATCGGGGAGCGTGCATTTGCGTGCTGCGTAGAACTGAACGTCGTCCTTCCAGATAGTGTAATACATATTTGTGACTCTGCCTTTTGTGGTTGTCATCGTTTGCAGTTGGCGGCACTTCCAGATGACTTACTTACCATTGGAAATGGGGCATTTGAATCTTGTTTATCTTTGTCATTAGGGTGGCTTCCTGATAGAATAAAAGTTGTTAATGACTATGCATTTGCGCTTTGCCCTTTGTTGCAAATGCAAACGCTTCCTGATAGCCTAACCGCTATTGGAAATAGAGCGTTTTACAGTAGTAACGTGCGGTTTGATGTGCTTCCTGATAGTGTAACTAGGATTGGTGAAAGTGCGTTCGCTGAGACAAATTTGCACTTGAATTCACTTCCTGCTAACTTAACCTTTGTTGGGAGCCACGCGTTTCGTGGCTGTCATCTGCGACTGAATACGCTTCCTGTTGGATTCTCTACAATTGGTATGGGGGCATTTGCTTTATGTGAAATGACGTTAGATGCGATTCCTAGTACTGTGACTGCGGTTGGTGATCTCGCGTTTAGGAATAGTGGTTTGCGGGTAAATGTGCTTCCTGATAGCATTACAACAATTGGAATTTTGGCTTTTTCTGGCTGTCGTTTGAATCTGACTGCACTTCCGGCGCAACTAACCCATATTGGTCGTAGAGCGTTTGATGGTTGTTTTTTGCGGCTAAATGATCTTCCTGAAAACATTACATCTATCACTCCGAGGGCCTTTTATAATTGTCGCTTGCAACTAAGAATTCCTGAGCGCATTAGGCGTATCGAAAATGATGCATTTGGGATGTGTAGAGCGAGGCATCATAACGGTATTGAGTTCCCTGAGGAATGGGCATTTCGTGGTGGTTTAGATTTCGAAGTAGACAGACTTCCTGAAAATCTCGAGTACATTGGAAAGGAAGCTTTTTGTGATAGTATCCTGTTCGGACGTTGTCTTGCTGTTCCTGGTAGCGTTCGTAGCATCGGGTATGGTGCGTTTGGAAATACAGCGCTAGAAGAAATTGACTTGTCCGCCTGCAATTACCTTGTGCCTGCTGGTAACACATACAACGACTACGCGTTATTTTTTGAAAATTTGTTCATACCCAAATCAACAAATTATTTGATTCGTGAGAAGAGCATGCAGGGATCACACTATGATCCAGGACGGCAAAAGCTAAAATTGCAGAACGCGATTAACGCGTCGGGGGTAGATTCAAACGCGGCGCATGAGATTGCCAAAATAGATTCGATTCATTCTAGGTTACTTAAGCTACTTTGTGGTCCGAAGTTAACGGATGAGGTTAGTCATTTGGCTAACGTAATGGATATCAACAAGGCAGCAGACTTCTTCAACTACTCGGAGAGATATGCTTACCTTTGTCGGTATGTAGTCGATGGTTGCAAAGTAAAACTTTCTCACAATCTTGGAACTTGGCAATTTGTCAATCGACTGAAGAGATGGGTAAAACTGAAGGAATAGAAGGTTAGCGAGGGAGGCTGATAGTGTCTTCACAGTTTATTGCTCTGGGGGGGCTGCCTTGGCGCTCCCAAGGTGTGGACCGTAATTTGAATAATAGCAAGCTTTTGACTAGGGCAAATGTTCGTGACCACTTGAGGATAAGGATATCCCCGCAATTTATTTTTTGCTTTTCTTATCTGCATCTCTGGTTACGCTAAGCAATTTTGCTTTATTTTCCTCTGATATTTTATATTCACCAGGAAGCGTAATGAAGATACTTACGTTGTTTATTCGTAGCGTTAAGCAAATCTTTTTATTTCTTAAACCAGGGGCACGGTTACCTCCAGTAGTAGTGCGGCCATTCACGTCCTCGCTGTAGCTATCGTATTCGTACCCGTTGTAGTAGTCGTCTGCTCTGCCGCTATCCGGGCCGTAATCCTGTGCCTCGCTGATGCTTTCGTGTTCCTGTGTCTCGCTTGCATTGCTGCTTAAAGTTTCGCTTGCGCCATTATATTGAGGGTCGCCTCTATTGCTGTTACTCCCCTGGCGCGTAGTTTCGTTTCCGTATCCGCTTCCACTTTCGTTTCTTCCTTCGCGATCACGCTTCCCATTTCCACTTCCGCTGTCATGCTCCTCGGTTTTGATTTCTTTTTCTTCGCTTTCCTCGTTGCGTATGCCACTTAATATTTTTTTTATTTCTTTTACGTCAACCTTTTCTGTTACCGCAATTGTAAATTTATCGCTTTGATCTTTGTCTTCCAGCTTCTCTAACTTTTGCCCAATAAGGCGCACTGACCCATCTTCGTTCGCCCGCACCGTCGCTTCAACATAAACGACCCCCCCAGGTTCCATTATATCGCGAGCATTTTCATATTTATCTGCGAAAAACGGCACTTCAAATACCCCAAAATGGTCAGACAACGTCAATGATGCAAACTTTTGCCCCGTCCTCGTCTGGCGCACTTCAACTGACAATATTACCGCCGCTAAGCGCACAAACCGTCCAGACGCAAAACTCGGGAACTGCGAGCTACTTTGCAGCTTTAAATCCGCAATTATGTCTTGATAAATGTCAAGAGGGTGCTCCCCCATAAAAAAACCAATCGCCTCAAACTCCTTTTGCGTCCTTTCAAGCACGTTCCAATCCGGCTGTTCCGGAGCCAATCGCAAAGGACATGCATCCCCCGGGGCGTCTCCAAAAAGCGAGCGCGTGGCTTTCGTGCGTTCTTGCTTACAGCTGTTTGCATATTTCACGATCTCGTTAACTGATTCAAACAACTGCTTTCTATTTTGATGTAACGAGTCCAACGCCCCAGCCGCCACAAGGTTCTCCATTTGGCGCTTATTTATGTGCATAGGGTCAATCCGGGACGCAAAATCTTTCACAGATTTAAACGCACCATTTTTCGCGCGTTCTGCTATCAACGACTCCATAGGGTGGTCGCCAACATTTTTAATAGCAGACAACGCGTACCGAATTGCCCCGTTTTCTGGCACAAAATTAACCTCAGACAAATTTACATCAGGGCCCAATATTGCAAATCCATTTTTTTTCATATCTTGAAAAAACATCGTCAGCTTATCCGTGTTGTTCTTTGCATACGTTGCGGACGCCGCATAAAACTCGACAGGGTAATTCGCCTTTAGGTACGCGGTCTGATACGAAACTAGCGCATATGGCGCAGAGTGTGACTTGTTGAACCCATAGGACGCAAACTTCGCCATTAAGTCAAAAATTTGGCCTGCCACGACTGGGTCAACCTCATTTTTGACGGCTCCTTCAATGAATATGAGCCTTTGAGCATCCATCTCATCTTTATTTTTCTTTCCCATGGCTCTACGCAAAATATCTGCGCCACCTAATGTGTACCCCCCAAGCACCTGCGCGATTTGCATGACCTGCTCTTGGTACACCATAACTCCGTACGTTTTCTCCAGTATGGGTTGCAGCTTCGGGTGAAGATACGTAACCTCTTCGGCTCCATGTTTTCGGGCTAAGTACTTTGGAATATCATCCATAGGGCCTGGACGATATAGCGCGACCAACGCGATAAGGTCTTCAAGTCGGTCTGGCTTCATCTTCTTCAAAACATCGCGCATTCCGCCACTTTCAAGCTGGAATACCCCAAGGACGTTAGTTGCACACAAAAGCTCGAACGTCTTCGGATCCTCAAGCGAGATTGTTGTTATGTTTATCTCGCGTCCCGTTTTTCTTACTAAATCACAGCAATTTTGAATTATTGTTAACGTTGTTAATCCTAAAAAGTCGAATTTTAACAATCCAGCCTTCTCAATATACTTCATATTGATTTGGGTAATCGCGATGGGAGATACGCCGTCGTAGTAAAGCGGAACCAACTCCGAAATTACTGCACTGCCAATCACGACCCCAGCAGCATGTGTCGACGCATGACGATACAGCCCTTCCAACTTTTGGCTTATGTTTACTAATTGTTCTACTGTGGGGTCGGACTTTATTAACCCTTGTAACGTCTTGTCTTCTGCTATTGCTTCTTTTAGCGTTACTTGGTGCGCCTGATTATTGGGAATAAGCTTGCACACACTATCAATATACGGGTATGGCATGGCCAATACTCTCCCCACATCGCGCAACACCGCCCGCGCCTGAAGCTTTCCAAACGTGATTATTTGCGCAACTTTATCTTGCCCATATTTGTTTACAACGTAGTCTATTACTTCATTTCGACGATCTTGGCAAAAATCTACATCAAAGTCCGGCATAGATATGCGTTCTGGGTTAAGGAATCGTTCGAAGATCAGGTCAAAGCGGATTGGGTCAATGTCCGTAATTGTTAGTGCCCAGGCAACAAGCGACCCAGCTCCGGACCCGCGCCCAGGGCCCACAGGGATGTTTTGGCTTTTAGCAAACTTGATAAAGTCCGAAACGATAAGAAAGTATCCAGGGAAGCCCATACTTTCTATAACAGAAAGCTCAGAGTTTAAGCGGTCAAAATACAATTTATGCAGGGCTTTATTTGCGTCGCTGTTTATATCTTGATTGGCTTCGTGAGGGAGAAGTGAAGGCGGAGTGGAGATTGATGAGTCGCTAGGGGAGGGCGCTTCTACTCCTGCTGCAGGGGAAGTATACACCTGCTCAATAAGGCGCTTTTCTAGGCCCGAAATTGCTTGTTGGCGAAGCTCATCCTTTTCTGATAGCCCAGAACTTGACTCAAATGGCGGCAAAATGGGCGCGCGGTCCTTCAGCACAAAGCTACAACGCTTGGCGATCTCAACTGTGTTCTCTATTGATTCGGGAAGATCCGCAAACAAAGTTGCCATCTCATCCGATGATTTGAAAAACTTTTGATCCGACGCGTGCTCCCGGTCTTGGTCGTAAAGGAACCGCCCTTCGGAAATGCAAAGCAAAGCGTCGTATGCAACGAACATATCTTTGGTTGCAAAAAAGACGTCGTTAGTCGCAACAATTGGGAGCTTATGCGTTCTTGCTAATGCTAAAAATTGCGGCTCAAGCGTCTTTTGTTCAGGGAGGTTGTGGCGCATTAACTCAACATATAATCTATCTCCAAATATTGACGTTAACTCTTGAAATAGTTGATTAACTTGTGTTTCTTCGCGAAGTAGTAGTAGCTTCCCCAGCGGCCCTTGGTCCGCGCCTGTCAAGCACAAAACGTCCTCGCTGTGCTCTTCTAGGTGTTTCACAGTTATGGATGGACCCTCTATGTGTAACTCTGGGCTTCGGTACGACAACGTTGACAGTGCCATCAGGTTTTTGTACCCACGTTCGGATTGGCATAAAAATACCATGGGCGCAATTATGGGCTTTCCTAGGTACGTCTTTACCTTAACTGAGATTTGGCTCCCTATTATGTATTGTATGCCAGCATCCGCAAAGGCGTGAGACATATCCATTACGCCAAAAAGGTTGTTTATGTCAGTGACCGCAACCGTGGGCATGTTTTTTTCTGCGCAAAGCTGCACTAGGTCAGGAACTTTTATAGCACCTCTTAACATAGAGTATGCACTGTGGACTCGTAGGTGGACAAATTTCACGGGACTGCACACTGTTCTGCTACCAAAAACGGTTGAGTTTAGCATATTTTTGTCAGGTACGGTAAGGACGCTAGTGCATTTATTTATCTGGCACAACTGACAAAGAATGGAGAGGGACTGCTATGCTATATTGTGGATCCAATAACCCTGTTTAATTGGTCAATTTGATCATCTGTGTACACACCACTTGAGGAATCATCAGGTTTTTTGGGCTCTAATTTTCCCAAATTCTCAACTTCTGGGTTATTTTCATTCGGCACGCTTTCCTCCACTACTCCTTTTTGATTTGAAAACTCCTTGAATAATGACTGTATTTTTGGGGGAAGCGCTTTTTGTAATTGATCGCTTACGTAATATATTATGCCAATAAGCGAGCTTTGAACGATTTTGTCTGGTAATGCATTCCTTGGAACGAAAAAGCCTGTGCCAATTTCTATGCAACTTAAGAGAAATACGCATTTGCATCCACTTAGTGCTGCGCCAAAAAACCTATCTAACGGCGAAATAAATGTTCCCCTGACAAACCCAGAACAGATAGTTCCTATGAATGAAACTATTGTAAACGCAATTATGCACGCAAATGCAACCGCAGCGACATCTGCAATAAACACAGTATCAAAGTGCGCGCGCATAAACGTGCGTAACATTGGAATATCCCAAAATGTTGCAATCCCGGCCAATATCCACGCCAGGATTGATGACAATTCACGGATAAACCCTTTTGCAAATCCGATAATTACGGAGATTAACATGACTCCTAGTATGACAAAATCAACGGTATTCATTATTTATCCAACATGCGTCAACACAATGTAATAATATGTACAAATTAACGTTTTTGTAAAGATTTGTCCAATTCTTCACCATGGGTTACACATGAGAAAAATAAGTCTGATTTTTTTATGCCCCAATGTTTTATTGCTACGCCATTCAATCTTTCAGCATTTGCTTCAATGTATATAGAACCTCGTTCCTACAGTTTTTTTCCTTCCCTATTGATTTTAGTCATGGCCAATTATGCCGCAATATAGATTTGTTGCAAAATCTCATTTCTGACACAAGTCCTTAGTCAAAAGTCAAAAGGCTCGCGGAAATAAAAACAGATGTTGCAACTCGTCTAAATACCTTTTATTTAGAAAAGAATATTGTTTCCGGTACAACAGCAGCCCTTCTACCATAATAATCAACTTTAGGTTGTGCAATAACTGGTGCTGCTGGAGGAGCCGTAACTCTGTTAACACCGTTCGAAGCTTGTTGCTGCAGCGCAATGGCATTAGCGGATACTGCAGCTACAAGATTTGCAGGAGCTACAGGAACAGGCTGCCCAGTGGCATTAAACGCAGCAATCCCTGACGCGTTGCGTGCAGCAATTTCCGCAGCATTTGTTTCTTCCCTGCTCCTTGACGGAAGATAAATATTCAGATACCTAGCCCTTACAACAGGACGCCAATTTGTTTTATCTCTCATCCAAGCATCTGGCTTCGTAAGATGTGGATCAGGTTGGCACAAAAGTAGGGGACGTCCAATATTTTGTAATGTAGGTTGATTTAAATCTATCGTGATTCGTCGTTGTCCTCTATTATCGTCTACTGTAAATTCAACATTATTTCCAGCTGCAATAACGTTATTTATACCGACTACAGTATCACGAACAGCGCCAATAACGTTGACACGAGTGTGAGCCATTTTGCTCTTTGGCATTGATGCTCCACCAATCAAACGATTAGGTGGTAAATTTACATTTATG